>CAZMDO010000181.1:0-5524 GCA_964564445.1 uncultured Ruaniaceae bacterium
TCGGCCCACCGCTGGGAGCGCCAGCCGTGCTGGTGCCCGGCGGAGTCCACCTCGCCCCAGTACAGGTAGACCAGGTCCACCTCCGGGTCGCGCAGGTGGCTGAGCGCACCGTCCACCCGCTCGGCCAGCGACTGCGCCGGGCTGTACTCGCTGCCGCGCAGCGCCGCCAGGGTCAGCCCGGACTCGGCGAACTTCCACGGGCCCACGCTCACCGCCAGCCGCCCGGCATCGGTGAGCTGCTCGAACACGGTCGGCACCGGTTGCCAGCGCAGCGGATCGACGTCCCGGTTCCAGGAGACCAGGTTCAGCACGCGGCCGTCGTGGTCGCGCACCGTGTAACCGAGCATCCCGGTCTGTCCGCCCTCCTGGCCGGTGCCCAGGTACGCGAGGTTGGTGGCCGTCGTAGAGGGGAACGTGCAGCGTGCCTGCCCCGGGCCGGTGCCGGCCAGGAACGGGGCGAGGTCGGCCCTGGCGGTGAGGTTGTGCCAACCCAGGCCGTCCACCAGCACCACGCACGCCTTGGTGGCCGCCGGCAGCTCCAGCCGCTCGGCGACGGCCCGCGTGTCCTGGCCGGGCAGCTCGATCCGGCAGGCGCCGAGCGCGCCGAGCAGCACCTCGCCGAGCCGCGGGAGCCCCTCCTGACCGGCGGTGTCGACGAGCGGGTCGGTCACTGCCCGGGCTGCCCGTTCCCCACGGTGGCCAGGGAGAGCTCGGTGGCGAAGTGCAGGGCGGTCTGCATCGCCGACGGGCCCTCGGCCTGGGCGCTGATCCGCACCACGAGGTCGTCGCTCATCGAGGTGCCGGTCAGCCCGTGGTCGGCCTCGCAGCTGGGGTCGGGGCAGGTGGCCGGCTCCAGGTCGATGCGCCGCACTGCGCCCCAGTTCAGCGCGATGGTCAGCTCGGTGCTGCCGGCCCCGTCCGGGTAGGTGGCCGGGTCGGCCACCCCGTGGGTGAGCCCGACCGAGCGCAGCTGGCGCAGCGGCACGGCCTCGGTGGTGGCGGCAGCGGTGGTCGCGCCGTCGGGGTCCTCGGACGGGATGTCGTCCACGTGGGCGAGCACCAGCCGGGTCGGGGTGAGCACCAGGGTGGTGATGTGCCGGCGCACCTCGGTGCGCTCGAACATCGTCTCCTGGTGCACCAGGTGGGCGCGCACATCCTCCCCGGCCAGGGCGATCTCCAGCACGTCGGTCACCAGCGCCGGGTAGTACCCGGCCCGCTCGATGTCCCGCCGCAGGTCCTGCAGGTGTTCGGTACGTGAGGTCACGGGCCCAGTCTCGCACCTGCGGCGCGGTTCCGGCGCCCTTCTCCTCAGGGCAGCACCCGGCGGGCCACGTCCCCGCGGCTGGGGTGGGCCACGTCCACCCGCACCCCGAGCACCGCCGCGCCCTGCTCCCCCACCAGCACCGGGTGCAGCACGATGGCGGAGATCTCAGCGAGCTCCTCCTTCAGCACCGAGACCCGCGCGAGCACGTTCTCCAGCGCGGCCACGTCCAACGGCGGCATCCCGCGGTGGCCGAACAGCCGGGGCGCGGCCCGCAGCGAGCGGATCATCTCGGCCACGTCCGTCTCGGTCAGCGGCGGCACCCGGTAGGAGGCGTCCCCGAGCAGCTCGACGGCGTCACCGGCCAGGCCCACGCTGATGATCGGCCCGTAGAGCTCGTCCTCCACCGCCCGCACCACGCAGCCGGCCCCGGGCGGGGCCATCGGCTGCACGTCGAAGGCGCAGCCGTGCCCGATGATGCCGGACACCCGCGCCGCGGCCGAGTCGTAGGCCTCGGCCAGCTCGGCCGGGGTGGACAGGTCCAGCCGCACCCCGCCGAGGTCGGTGCGGTGCCGGAGCACGTCGTCGGCCGGTTTCAGCGCCACCGGCCAGCCGAGCTGGTCCGCGGCGGCCAGCGCCCCGGCCTGGTCGGTCACCCGCCGCTCCGGCCACACCTGGATGCCGTAGCAGCTGAGCAGGTGGGCCGCGTCACCGGGATCGAGCCGCTTGCTGCTGCCCCTGGGCAGGTCGGCCAGCGCGGACTGCACCAGCGTCTTGGCCTCCCGCCGGTCGATGCCCGGCGGGTCCACGCGGGGGCCGCGGTCGGTGTGCCGCCACCGGTGGTAGTCGCGGGCGGCGGCCACCGCCGCTGCGGCGTCCTCGGCGCTGGGGAAGGTCGGCACCCGGGGGCCGTGCCCGCCCTCGGCCCTCTCGGCCGGGGCGAGCAGCCCGGTGACGCCGAACAGGCAGGCGAGCGTGGTGCGTCCGGACGCCGCGGCCAGGTGAGCGACCTGCGTGGCCACGGCGGCGCCGTCATCGCTGAGCAACGGCACGTACCCCACCAGCACGGCGTCCCAGTCCTCCCGGGCGGCCAGGTCAGCGACCTGGGCGGCGTACGCGGCGCCGTCGGCCCCGGCCGGTAGCGCGATCGGCTCACCCGCCGGGACCAGGTCGTGGTGCGCGATCAGCTCGGCCAGGATCGCCGCCTGGGTGCCGGAGTTGGTGAGCACCTGCACCCGGTCCCCGGCGGGCAACGGCTGCTCGGACAGCAGCGCGGCCAGGTCCAGCAGCGCCGGTTCGGTCTCGGCGACCAGCACCCCGGCCTGGCGCATCAGCTCATCCAGCGCCCGCCGGGGCTCGCTGGTGGTGCGCACCGCGTGCCCGGGCGGGTTCAGCTGTCCGGTGGAGCCGGCGATCATCGCCACCACCGGCCCCTTCTCGGACAGCCGCCGGGCCACCCGGGAGAACTTGCGCGGGTTGCCGATCGACTCCAGCCGCAGGCACGCCACCTCGGTGCCCTCGTCGGTGGTCCACAGCTGCATGGTGTCGTTGCCGGAGACGTCCAGCCGGTGGCCGGCGGACAGGAAGGAGGAGACGCCCAGGTCGCGGTCGGCGGCACCGGAGAGCAGCGCGAGCCCGGCGGCGGCGGACTGGCAGAAGATGCCCACCCGGCCCGGCCGCAGCGGTCCGGGCCAGAGGGTGGCGTCCAGCGGGTCCGGGCCGGTGCTGCGGATCCCGAACGAGCGCGGGCCCACCAGGCGCAGGCCGTGCCGGCGCAGCGTGGTCACCAGGGTGCGTTGCGGCACCTTCGTGGTCCGGGGGTCGACGGCGAAGCCTCCGGTGTAGAGCACCACCGCCCGGATGCCGTGGTCGGCCAGGCCGGGGGCGAGGTCGAGCACGGTGGGGGCGTCCGCGGCCACCAGGGCCAGGTCCTCCTCGGCGAGCGGTTCCAGCTCCGCCAGCGTCTCCGGGTGGCCGGGCAGGCCCACCACCCGCAGCCGACCAGTCGGCGCCAGCCCGGCGGCGAGCCGGGAGCCGAACGCGCGGCCCTCCTCCCCCGCGCAGACCAGCAGCACCCGCCGCGGGGTGAGGATGGCGGCCATGCTGAGCGCCTCGGCGCGGCGCTCCCGCTCGGCGAGCACCGCCAGGGACCGGTCGGTGGGCCGGATGGTGAACGAGACCGCGATGATGCCGTCGTCGTAGACCTGCTGCACGTCGTAGCCGGCGTCGGTGAACACCCGCAGCATCCGGGCGTTCTGCGGCAGCACGTCGGCCACGAACCGACGCACGCCGAGCTCGCGGCCGGCGGCGGCCAGGTGCTCCAGCAGCACCGAGCCCAGCCCCTTGCCCTGGGCGGCGTCGGAGACGTTGAAGGCGACCTCGGCGTCCCCGCCGCCGACCTGGTCGAACCGGCCGACGGCGACGATCTCCTCCTGCCAGAGCACCACCAGCGCCACCCGGTCGTGGTGGTCCACGTGGGTGAACCGGTACAGGTCCCGCTCGGGCAGCCGGGACAGCGGGGCGAAGAAGCGCAGGTAGACCGACTCCGGGGACTGTCGGGCGTGGAAGCGCTGCAGCGCGTCCGCATCGTCGGGGTGGATGGGCCGGATCCGCATCGTGGACCCGTCCCGCAGCACCACGTCGGCTTCCCAGTGCTCCGGATAGCTCGGCGGATCGGCCGGCGGGGTGGGTGGGGCACCGTCAGGCATGCCTCGACCTTACCGCCCGCCCCCTCCCCACCCCCGGGTCGTCATGCCCAGCGTGCGCTATGGCGCACTCCTGGCATGACGACCCAGTGGGGTGGGGAGCGGAGGGAGGGATTTCTGGTGGGGGTCGGTGTGTGCTGGCGACCCCTGGGCCGCGGATCCGGAACAATGACAGGTATGGCACGCCGTCGCTCCACCGGACCCGCAGAACCGACCGACGAGTCGATCATCGTCGACACCGACGTCTCGGCGGAGATGCGCGCCTCCTACCTGGAGTACGCCTACTCGGTGATCTACTCCCGGGCCATCCCGGACGCCCGGGACGGGCTGAAGCCGGTGCAGCGGCGGATCCTGTTCCAGATGGCGCAGATGGGGCTGCGCCCGGACCGCGGGCACGTGAAGTCTGCCCGCGTGGTCGGGGAGGTGATGGGCAAGCTGCACCCGCACGGCGACGCCGCCATCTACGACGCCCTGGTGCGGATGGCCCAGCCGTTCTCGTTGCGGCTGCCGCTGGTGGACGGGCACGGCAACTTCGGCTCCCTGGACGACGGCCCGGCGGCCCCCCGGTACACCGAGGCACGGCTGGCGCCGGCGGCGATGGTGATGACCGCGGACCTGGACGAGGACGTGGTCGACTTCGTCCCGAACTACGACAACCAGTTCACCCAGCCGGTGGTGCTGCCCTCCGCGCTGCCGAACCTGCTGGTCAACGGTGCCAGCGGGATCGCCGTGGGGATGGCCACGAACATGGCCCCGCACAACCTGGTGGAGGTGATCTCCGCGGCCCGGCACCTCATCGACCACCCGGAGGCCACCCTGGAGGAGCTGATGCGGTTCGTGCCCGGCCCGGACCTGCCCAGCGGCGGCAAGATCGTCGGCCTGGACGGTATCCGGGAGGCCTACGCCGGCGGCCGCGGCTCGTTCCGCACCCGGGCCACCACCAGGATCGAGCGGATCAGCGCCCGCAAGCAGGGCATCGTGGTCACCGAGCTGCCCTACCAGGTGGGCCCGGAACGGGTGATCGAGAAGATCAAGGACGCGGTGCAGTCGAAGAAGCTGCAGGGCATCTCCGCGGTCAACGACCTCACCGACCGCAAGCACGGGTTGCGCCTGGTGATCGAGGTGAAGAACGCGTTCAACCCGGACGCGGTGCTCGAGCAGCTGTTCCGGTACACGCCGATGGAGGAGTCCTTCGGCATCAACAACGTGGCCCTGGTGGACGGCCAGCCGCGCACCCTCGGCCTGCGTGAGCTGCTCGAGGTGTACACCGGTCACCGCCTCGAGGTGGTTCGGCGCCGCAGCGAGCACCGGTTGGCGAAGAAGAGTGAGCGGGCGCACCTCGTGGAGGGGCTGCTGATCGCCATCCTGGACATCGACGAGGTGATCCAGGTGATCCGCTCCAGCGACGACGCGGAGACCGCCAGGGAGCGGCTGAAGGTCGTCTTCGACCTGTCCGAGCCGCAGGCGGAGTACATCCTGGAGCTGCGGCTGCGCCGGCTGACCAAGTTCTCCCGGATCGAGCTGGAGGCCGAGCGGGACGAGCTGGCCCGGCAGATCG
>CAZMDO010000182.1:0-5513 GCA_964564445.1 uncultured Ruaniaceae bacterium
GACCCCGGTCTCCCCGCACAGCGGGATCTCCACGTCGGAGAGCATGTCCCCGGCGATGAGCACCCGCGGCCCCGGCAGCCAGAGGGCACCGTGCCCGGCGGAGTGCGCCTGGTGGACCACGACCTCGGCGACCGGACCTGACCAGGGCAAGGCGGCGCCGTCGAACGCCTGCACCTGCCCGGCGAGCGTGCGCAGCCCCGGGGGGAGGGTGGGTTCGAGCGCGCCCCGGATCTCGGCCAGGTGCTGGGTCGCCGTGGCCGCTGCCGACGGCGTAGCGAGCCGTGGCACTGCACCGAACCGGGGATGCCAGAGCAGATGGTCATGATGGGCGTGGGTGGCCCAGCCCAGCTCGACCTTCAGAGCACGGGCCGCGAGCGCGGCGGCGATGGCCGTCAGCTCATCCTCGTGCCAGGCCGGGTCGATCAGCAGCGCGCGGGCGCCGTCGTGCACCACGGTGGAGGTGGTGCTCATCGTGCGCGAGGTGAGCACAAGCAGGCCCGGCACCGGTTCGATCGGGTCGGTCACCCCGACAGCCTGGCACGGTCACTACTGACCCGCGGGGCGGGTTCCGCAGGTCGAAGTGCCTTTTGTACGCCGCTCCACACTGACTCATCATGGTGTTACGCACTACTAGTGAGGTGAACATGATGAGCAACCAGCAGGTACTCCGGACCCAGCAGCCGCAGGTCGTCATCGAGATGTGGGCGGACCTCGCCTGCCCCTGGTGCTACGTCACCAAGCACCGGCTGCAGAGCGCTATCGAGCGGCGACCCGACCCCGAACGGTTCACCATCGCGATGCGCTCCTTCCAGCTGGACCCGGACGCCCCGCACGAGCCGGAGAAGAACGAGACGACCTATCTGCGCAGCCACGGCGGGAGTGCAGCCCAGCTGCACGCGGCCGAGCGCCAGATGAAGGCGATCGCACGCCGGGAGGGCCTCGACTACATCGTGGACCGGATGGTGGCCAACACCTTCGACCTGCACCGCCTGGTGCAGTACGCCTCCGACGAAGGCCTGGGGTTCGAGTTCTTCTCCGCCGTCCAGGACGGCTTCTTCACCGGCACCCTGGACGCCTACGCGGCCGAGGACCTGGTCGGTGTGGCCGAGCGGGTCGGCCTGGACGGGCAACGGATCCGGCAGATCCTCGGCAACGACGAGTACGCCGACCGCGTCCGTGCCGACCGGGCAGAGGCCCTGGAGCTCGGTGCGAGGGGTGTCCCGTTCGTCGTCATCGACCGGCAGGTGGGCGTCCCCGGAGCGCTGCAGGGCCCCGCCTACGACGAGCTGCTCGAGCAGGTGGCCGGGACCGCGACCAGCGAGCGTGCATCATGAGCCGCGGCGGACTCACCCTCGTGACCACCCCGGCCGGCGGCTGGTGCGACCCCGTGACCGGGCTGTGCCACATCGAACCGGCCGAGGCCGGCGGCCCGGAGGCCGGGGAGCCGGAGGCCGGCGACCAGACCGCCACCGGCGCACCCGAGCGGGCCGAGGACTGAGCGCCTCACCCCACCGGCGCCCCGGCCCGGGCCTTCTGCCGGCCCACCCCGACCTGGTCGCTGGCGGCCCGGTTGCTGGCGATCTCGTCGTGGTGGGCCACGGCCCACCGGGCCATCGCCGTCACCGCAGCCATCAGGGACCGACCCAGGTCGGTCAGCTCGTACTCCACCCGGGGCGGGACCTCCGCGTAGGCGGTGCGGGTGATCAGCCCGTCGCGCTCGAGCAGCTTCAACGTCTGGGTGAGCATCCGCTGGGAGATCCCCGGGATGCTCGCCTGGACGTCGGAGTAACGCAGCGGACCCTCGCCGAGCGTGCTGATCACCAGCATCGTCCACTTGTCACCGATCCGGTCGAGCACCTCCCGGATGAAGCCACTCTCCTGGGGCCACGTCTGGCACGGACCACTGATCTTTCGTGCTGACGCCATCGGGTCACCTCTCATCTGGCCTGCAGCCGCACTACCAGTATGTATCAGCGCCAGCGGCTGCGCACCCATCCCCCACTACCGAAAGGCAACGCCCATGTCCTACCTGCTGCACATCGACTCCTCCGCCCTCGGCGCCGCGTCCGTCTCCCGTCAGGTCGCGCAGTCCTTCCTGGGCGACTGGCACACCGCCGTGGTGCACCGCGACCTCGCCACCGCACCCGTCCCCCATCTGGACGCCGCGGGCATCACCGCACGCGAGACGGACCCCAGCGGGCACAGCGAGGAGCAGGCGGCGGCCGCCGCCCTGCAGGACGAGCTGATCGAGGAGTTCCTCGGCGCTGATGCCTACCTGTTCACCGTGCCGATGTACAACCTGTCGATGCCCTCGGTGTTCAAGGCCTGGCTGGACCAGGTGATCGTCGTCGGGCGCACGGTCCGGCCGTCCCCCGCCGCCGGTCGCCCCGCCGTGCTGATCTCCGCACGCGGCGGCGCCTACGGTCCGGACGCCCCCAACCACGGCTTCGACTACGTGGTGCCCACTGCCGAAGCAGTGCTCGGGCACGAGGCGCTGCTCGGGCTCGACGTCGCCACCCTGGTCCCCGAGCTGACCCTGGCACCGCACACCCCTGCACTGGCCGACCTGCTCCCGAAGCACGAGGCCTCCATGGCCGAGGCGCACCACAACGCTCGCCGGCTGGCGACCGAGATCACCGGCCGGTCGGCGGCCTGAGCACCTGCAGCTCCGGTGGCGCCGGGCGCCACGGGAGGCCGTCGGCACCACCACCCGCACCTTGTTAGGCTGGCCTTACCTAATCAAGGAGGTTTCCGTGCCCCGTGGCGTGGCTCAGCGTGCCGAAGTGGTCAGGACCGAGCGGATCACTCCGCAGATGGTGCGGGTGGTGCTCTCCGGCCCGGACGGTGCCCCGTTGGCCGTCGACCCGGCCGGGAACACCGACGCCTACGTCAAGGTGGTGCTCCCCCGCCCGGGGAGCGGCGTCGTCGAACCCTTTGACGTGGACGAGGTGAAGTCCCGCCTGCCGGCCGAGGACTGGCCCGTGCTGCGCACCTACACGATCCGCTGGTTCGACCCGGAGACCGGCCACGCCGCACTGGACTTCGTGGTGCACGGCGACGAGGGCATCGCCGGACCCTGGGCGGACCGGGCCGAGCCCGGCGACCAGGTGCAGCTGCGCGGTCCCGGCGGCGGCTACGCCCCGGATCCGGAGGCCGACTGGCACCTGCTCGTGGGCGATGAGTCCGCCCTGCCGGCGATCGCCACCGCGCTGGAGGCGATGCCGGAGGGGGGACGCGTGCATGCGTTCATCGAGGTCGCCGACCCGGCCGAGGAGCAGACGCTGCTCACCGCCGCCCACGCCCAGGTGCGCTGGATCCACCGCTCGGAAGCCACCGGGGCGCCCGGTGCGGACCTGGTCCGGGCGGTCACCGAGCTGGAGTTCCCGCCCGGTCGGGTGCACGCGTTCGTGCACGGCGACGCCATGACGGTCAAGGAGATCCGGTCCTTCCTGCGGTTCACCAAGCAGGTGCCCAAGGAGGACCTGTCCGCCTCCGGCTACTGGCGGCGCGGCAACAACGATGAGCAGTGGCGGGCCGCGAAGAAGGAGTGGAAGGCCGCCGTGGACGCCGAGGAGCTCGCCCGCGCGGCCACCTGACCCCGCAGTTCGGCGCGATCTGGGACCATCAGGCCACCCACGCGTCACCATGAGGCCACCTTCGCGGCGGCGCGGCCGCTCTCAGCTGGCCTTGGCCTCCGCTCGGCGTAGGTCCTTCTCGCTGACCGGCGCCTCCCCGGAGGCGCGCAGCCGCCGGTAGTACTCCCGCGCCTCGGCCTGCCGCTCGGCCTCCACGCCGGTGCCGATCGTGGCGCCGATGTGCTCAGCGGTGTAGCCGAAGGCGTCCACCAGGTCCACGGCGTGAGCACGCAGCCGGGGCAGCAGCCGGTTGATGTAGCTGGTCACCGTGCGGGCCCGCTGCGCCGACAGCCGGCCGTTGAGCAGGTACCAGTCGAGGTTCTTCTCGATGGTCACCAGCCCGTACAGGTCCCGCAGCCAGGTCATCACCGTGGCCGTGCCCGGGTCCGAGATGCCCTCGAGCGCCTCGGTGAACGCCTCCCACTGCAGCAGCTCGGCGTGGGCGCGCGCGGCCTCGATGAGGTCGTGCTGGTGGGAATTGAACAGGTCGGCGGCCGCCTGCGGCGGCGCCCCCTTGGCGGCGCGCAGGGCGAGCGCGATCTCCTCGATCATCGACTCCACGCGGTCCTCGAGCAGCTCGCGCTGGGCACCGGGATCGCGGACCTCGCTGGCCGAGCGGGCCCGGGAGCCCCAGTCCTGGATCGACTGCGCGGTGCGCCGCAGCGGGGTGCGGTGCAGCGTCATGTCCACGGCCCGGTCGGCCACCCAACGCACCGCGCCGGCCACGTCCATCCGGGCCATCTCCCGGCCGTAGTCGGTGAGCAGCCGCTTGCCGACCAGCTGCAGCAGCACGTTGTTGTCACCCTCGAAGGTCACGTACACGTCCATGTCCGCGTGCCAGCCGACGAACTTGTTCTCCGCCATGTACCCGGCACCACCGCACGCCTCCCGGCCCATCTGGATGGTCTCCAGCGCCAGCCAGGTGCTCACCGGCTTGGATGCCGCAGCGAGAGTCTCCAGGTCCTGGCGGTCACCGTCGGTGTCGTGCTCACCGGAGAACACCTCGTGGAAGCGCTGGCCGAGCTGGTTGTGCATGAACTGCGCCGCATAGGTGCGCGCCAGCAGCGGCAGCAGCCGGCGCTGGTGCTGCTGGTAGTCCAGCAGCACGGTCTCGCCGGTCTCGTCGCCGCCGCTGAACTGGCGGCGCTCGTTGCCGTAGCGGATCGCGGTGGCCAGCGCCATCTTCGCCACCACCACGGCCGAACCACCGAGGGACACCCGGCCCTGCACCAGGGTGCCGAGCATGGTGAAGAACCGCCGCCCGGGGCTGTCGATCGGGGAGGAGTAGGTGCCGTCGGGCGCCACGTCCCCGTACCGGTTCAGCAGGTTGGTGCGCGGGATGCGCACATGGTCGAAGGCGAGCCGGCCGTTGTCCACACCGTTGAGGCCACCCTTGTACCCGTCGTCCTCACCGCTGACGCCCGGGAGGAAGTCACCGGCCACACCGTCGTTGTTCTCCCGGATCGGCACGTAGAAGGCGTGCACCCCGTGGTTCACCCCGCGGGTGATCAGCTGGGCGAAGACCACGGCGGCCACCCCGTGCACGGCAGCGTTGCCGAGGAACTCCTTCCACGCCCCGCGGAACGGGGTGTGGATCACGAACTCCTCGGTGTCGGCGTCGTAGGTGGCGGTGGTGCCGATCGAGGCGACGTCGCTGCCGTGGCCGATCTCGGTCATCGCGAAGCAGCCGGGCACGCTCAGGTCCATCGCCCCGGGCAGGAACGCGTCGTGGTGCACCTCGGTGCCCAGGTGCAGGATCGCCGCGCCGAACAGGCCCCACTGCACCCCGCCCTTGATCTGCAGCGACGGGTCGGCCACCGCCATCTCCTCGAACCCGGCGAGGTTGCCGCCCGGGTCGTCCTGCCCGCCGAGCCGCTC
>CAZMDO010000183.1:0-5411 GCA_964564445.1 uncultured Ruaniaceae bacterium
ACCAGGTCGTCCTCGATGCCGAGGTGCTCGGTGGAGCAGGTCGGGTGCACCAGCACAGTGTCCGCCTTGGCCGGCTCCGCCACCGCCAGCTCCGGCAGCACGTGCCGGCGCACGAACGTGACCGCGTCCAGCACCTGCCACTCGGCGAACAACGTCGCCCGCACCGGGTCCAGGTGCGCGGCGAGACCGGCGAGCCCGTGGGTGCAGGAGGCGGCGTCGCACACCAGCACCGGTCGCGGGGCACCCTCCGGACGAGCGGCCAGGGCCTGCTGCATCGCGTCCAGCACCCGCCGGGCCATCAGGTTCTGCCCGTCGGTGAACCCCTTGGAGGACCACGGCGTGCCGCAGCACAGGCCGTCGATACCGGGCACGAGCGCCACCTGCAGCCCGGCCTTCTGGCACAGGGTGAGGAACGCCCGCGCCGCACCCTCCCCGCCACCGGCCGGCCCGAACATGGCGCCGGTGCAGGAGGGGAAGAACAGCACATCGGCCACACCACTCGATCCCGGCGCACCGGAGGGAGCAGGGTGAGCGGCGCCGTCACCGGCTGCGAGCAGCTCGGACCGGGGCGCTCCGGGGCCGGGCAGGTCCGCCCCCACCTGCGGCAGCCAGTCCGGGTCGACGATCCTGCGCAGTGCGGCGGTGGTCCGGGTGAGCACCGCGGAGGGCACCACGTCGGCGAGCCGCAGCCCGGCGCGCAGCCCGGTACCGACCGGCGCCCAGCCCGCCGCCACCGCAGACCCCGCCCGGCGCGCCAGACCCCCGTGCCGCTCGGCCCGGAACCCCTTCATCACCGCACCGGTGTCGATCGAGACCGGGCAGGCCAGCGCGCACAGCGAGTCCGCGGCACAGGTGTCCACCGCGTCATAGCCGAACGACTCCTCGATCGCCGCCCGCGTACCCGGGTCCGCCGTGGCCGCTGCCCGCATCAGGGCGATCCGCTGCCGCGGCGTGGTCGAGGTGTTCCGGGAGGGGCAGCCCGGTTCGCAGAAGCCGCAGTCCACGCACCGGTCGACGGCGGAGCTCACCTGGGGTACGACCTTCAGGTGGCGGAGGTGGGCCCGTGGGTCCGCATCGAGCAGCACACCGGGGGCGAGGATGCCGCGCGGGTCGCAGAGGTCCTTGACGGCGCGCATCACCGCATACAGCGCGTCACCGAACTGGCGGCGCACGTAGGCGGACATGATCCGGCCCGTGCCGTGCTCGGCCTTGAGGGTGCCGTCGGCGCCGAGCACCAGGTCCACCAGGTCCTCGGTGAAGGCCTCGTAGCTGGCCAGCTCGCGGGCGTCGTCCAGGTGCGGGGTGATCATGAAGTGCAGGTTGGCGTCCCGGGCGTGGCCGAAGATCACCGCGTCGTGGTAGCCGTGGGTGCGCAGCAGGTGGCCGAGGTCGCGGACGGTTCCGGTGAGCCGCTCCGGCGGCACGGCGATGTCCTCGAGCAGGTTGGTGGTCCCGGCCGGGCGAGCACCGGCGACCGCTGCGTACAGGCCCTTGCGCACCACCCACAGCGAGGCGCGGGCAGCGGCGTCCCGGGTGAGCTCGGCGGGGGCGGACAGCGGCAGGGCGTCGATCACCGGGCGCAACGCCGCGGTCTGCTCGGCGAGCTCGGCCTCGTCGGTGGTCTGCAGCTCCACCAGCAGGCCGGTGTGGTCGGTCACCGTCATCTGCTGCAGCACCTTCGGTGCGGCGGGCAGCGCCTGGGCCACCCGGAGCGCCTGGGCGTCCATCAGCTCCACCGCGCGGGCACCGGCACCGAGCAGCCCCGGCAGGGCCTCGGTGGCAGCGGCGATGTCGGAGAGCATCAGCAGAGTGGTGGCCCGCGCGGTGGGCACCGGCACGGTGCGCAGCACCACGGAGGCGATGTAACCGAGGGTGCCCTCGGAGCCGACCATCAGGTGGGCGAGGATGTCCGCCGGGGCGTCGTGGTCGAGCAGGGCGTTCAGCCCGTAGCCCATGGTGTTCTTCATCGAGAACTGGTGCTCGATCCGGGCGCGCAGGTGCTGGTCGCCGCGCACCTGGTCGCGCAGCCGGGCCAGGCCGCGGTGCAGCTGCGGCTCCAGGCGGGCGAGCTTCGCATCGGCATCTGGTTCTGCGGTGTCGATCACGGTGCCCGAGGCCAGCACGTAGACCATCGAGTCCAGGGTGCGGTAGGCGGTGGCGGTCACGGACGAGGTCATCCCGGAGGAGTTGTTCGCCACCACCCCGCCGATGGTGCAGGCGATCTCGCTGGCCGGGTCCGGTCCCAGGCAGCGGCCGTACCGGGCGAGCATGGCGTTCACCCGGCGCAGCACCGCCCCGGGCTGGCAGCGCACCCGCACGCCGTCGTCGAGGACCTCCACCCGTTGGAAGTGCCGGCGGGTGTCGATGAGCACCCCGTCGGTGCCGGCCTGCCCGGACAACGAGGTACCACCGGCGCGGAACGTGACCGGCAGGTGCGCCCGGTGCGCGGCGGTCAGGGCAGCGACCAGCTCGGCCAGGCTGCCCGGG
Organism: uncultured Ruaniaceae bacterium; assembly: GCA_964564445.1. Lineage (GTDB taxonomy): Bacteria > Actinomycetota > Actinomycetes > Actinomycetales > Beutenbergiaceae > Ruania. Next base: position 2,488 of record CAZMDO010000183.1, read on the forward strand.
GTGACGACGGCCCGCGGGGTGAGCAGGTAGTGCGAGGCGTCGTGGGCCATCTTCGCCAGGTCGGCCGGCTCGGTGCTCCACGCCTCCGGCGCCACCACCGCCCGCAGGGCGTCCAGCTCGGCGGTGCGGGTCATGATTTCGAGGGTAGCCCTCCCTGGTGCGCGGCCTCAGGTCTCCGCGGCGAGGAGCCCCTCCCCGGGCTGGCGGCGCACGCGCACCGAGACCGCTCGTGGCGCTCACCGCGACCGACCGGGTCCACCGCCAGCACCGCGTTCCTGGACAGGTGGGCAGAACTCCCCCTCGCCCCGCGCTCCCCGCTTTGCCACAATGGCGGGCACAGCCAACTTTGGAGACGATCTTGTCCTATCCCCCGAACCAGTCCGACCCGCAGGGTCCTGGTCAGTCCCAGCCCCCTCAGTCCGGTCAGCCCTACGGCAGCCAGGCACCGCAGCAGCCGGGTGGCTATGGCCAGCCGGGTGGCTACGGTCAGCCGGGTAGCTACGGTCAGCCGGGCAGCTACGGTCAGCCGGGCACCCCGCCGGCGGCGCCCGGCTACGGCGCACCCGGCCAGACCCCGATGGTCCCGGACCAGTACGGCGCCCCGGGCTCCTACGGTGGCGGCTACGGACAGACCGTGGCCATGCAGCGCCCGGGCACCGTGACCGCCGGTGCCGTGCTGACGTTCATCGGGTCCGGCCTGCTGGTCCTGATCGGCCTCATCGTGATGATCTTCGGCGCGGCCGGGAACGCTGCGTTCGCCGAGGCCTTCGGGGACGCTTCCGGCTTCGCCACCGCCGCCCTGGTGATCGTGGGCATCGTGCTGGTCGTGATCGGGGCGATCCCGCTGATCCTCGGCATCTTCGCGTTCAAGGGCTCCAAGGGTGCGCTGATCGGGCTGACCATCTTCGGCGGCCTCTACGTGCTGCTCACCCTGGGTTCGCTGTTCAGCGACAGCGGCAGTGCCGGCACCCTGATCGGACTGCTCTGGGTGGTCGGCGCGACCGTGCTGTTCTGGACCGGCCGCGCCTGGTACGACGCGCGCCGCGCCTGACGGCTGAGCCGCGGCGGCAGCGACTGCCTCGGCGGCATCCTCGACATCGCCCCTGGGGCGGCCCTGCTCGGTCGTCGCGGGGGCGGTGCTGTGTCCGGGGCGTGCTGCGGACGGGCTCAGCCGGTCTGGCGGGACCGGTCGATAGGGACTACTGCCCATCGCACCGTGGGCACCGGATGGGAACAATGGAGGCGACCGCCGACCGAAGGTGACCGTGTGTCCGAACGATCGAAGCTCTCGTCCCCACAGCGACGCCCCGGAGCCGTGACCGCCGGGGCGCTGCTCACCTGGATCGCCGGCGGTTTCGTCGCTCTCCTCGGCACGACCCTGCTCGCCGCCACCCTCACCGGGAACACCCGCCTGGCCCAGGCTCTCGCCCGGACCGCGGGGCTGAGCAGCACCGCGAGCGCGAGCAGCTACCCGGTCATGGCCGTGCTGCTGATCGTGGCCGGGGTGCTCCCGGCGGCGCTCGCGGTCGCGGCGTTCCACCGGTCCCGGGCGGGGCTGGTGGGCCTGACGATCGCCGCCGGGGCCTACGCGGTCCTCGCCGTCCTGGTGGTGCTGGACCTCGGCCAGGGGCTGACCAGCCTGCTGGGTGCCCTGTTCGGGATGTGCTGGGTGGGCCTGGTGATCGCACTGTTCCGGCGGCGCAAGGACTGGTACACGCCCGCCCACCCGGCCGGCGCCTCGACCGAACAGGCCAGGGCGGTGACGGCCAGCGCCACCGCCCCGCCACGACCGGGCCGGCTGGTCGGCGGCGCGGTGCTGGTCTGGCTGGCCGGTGCCGCGGTGCTGCTCGTCGGAGCCCGGCTCGCGTGGTCCGGCTTCACCGCACTGCAGGATCCGAGCAGCACGGCCATGCTGCCCACGCTGAGCGCCGGGCTCGGGCTGGCGTTCGGCGCCGTCGGCGTGGCGCTGCTGGTGCTGACGAGCACGACCTTCGCCGGCTCCTTGGACACGCTGGTGGCCCTGACCGTGGTCGGGCTGATCGTGCTCGCCGTGTTCCTGGTGGCCACCGCGGCCGCGGACAACGTCGGCGTGACCATCATCCTGGACGTGTTCGGCATCGGGTGGCTGACCGCTGCCGCCGTGCTGCTCTGGTCCCGGTCCAGCCGGGACTGGTACGCCAGCCGAGGACGCTAGCCTCCGGGCGCAGCCGCCCGGGGTGCGGGCACTCGCCCGGCTGCGGGCACCCGCCCGGTTGCGGGCACTCGCCCGGTCCGCGGTGGACGGCGGAGAGGTCCTTGCCGAGCAGGCCGGAGAGGGCGCTAGGCTCCCTGCCATCGGTTCCAGCATCGGAAGGGTCGGCTCGGGTGAACGCGCGCGCACGCCACGAGGCCCGTGCCGCGTACGCCATGCTCACCCCGAGCCTGATCGGGGTGGGCCTGTTCCTGCTGGTGCCGGTGCTCGGGGTGGTGGTGCTGTCCTTCCTCAGCTGGAACCTCATCTCCACCCCACACTGGGCCGGCCTGGCGAACTACGTGCACATCTTCACCTCCGGCCACTTCCTGAACTCGATGTGGGTGACGGTCGCGTTCACCGCGATGAGCATCCCCACGGCGATCGTGCTCGGCCTGCTGCTGGCGCTGGCGATCAACCGCAAGCTGCCCGGCACCTCCTGGTTGCGGGTGCTGTACGTGCTGCCGTGGGTGAGCGCCCCGCTGGCGCTGGGCGTGGTGTGGAAGTGGCTGCTGGACCCCTCCTACGGGGCGGTGAACGCCCTGCTCGGCCGCCGGGTGGAATGGCTGACCGACCCGCAGCTGGCGCTGCCGTCGGTGGTGTTCGTGCAGGTCTGGTCCACGGTCGGGTACATCTCGCTGTTCTTCCTCGCCGGGCTGCAGCAGATCCCCACCTCGGTGTACGAGGCGGCCAC
>CAZMDO010000184.1:0-5397 GCA_964564445.1 uncultured Ruaniaceae bacterium
TGCGCCGTGGTGCGAGATCTTGTCGAGGGTGAGGTTCCTGGGCCTTGGACCGGGCTCGGTGTACCACATCACGTTCGGGATGCCGACGATGGAGAGCATGTCGTTCACCAGCCCGCCGCGCCCTCCCGGACCCGCCAGGAATGCGTGCAGGAAGATGCTGACCACGATCGGCGAGACGAAGTACGGCACGAAGATCACGGACTGGAAGAACCGTTTCGTGACGCGGCCCCGGATCTCGTTCAGCATGAGTGCCAGGAGGATTCCCGCGCCGAGCGTCGCGGCGAGGAACAGGACGTTCAGCAGCAGGGTGTTGCGCAGGATCCGCGCGGCGTGTCCGGACGTGAAGAAGAACTCGAAGTTCTCGAAGCCGGCCCAGGGGGAGGAGAAGATCCCATCGGCCACGTTGAAGTCCTGGAAGGCGACGACCAGTCCAGCCATCGGGCCGTAGGCGAAGATCAGCAGCAGGATGACGGCGGGCGCGGCCAGGATGACGAGCCCGTAGTCGCTGCGACGACGTATCGGCCGCCGCCTCTTCGGCTCGGAGTCCGGCACGCCGGCGACCGGGGCCGGCCGCGGGCGGGTCGCGACGCGACTCATCGGGGAGTCCCCAGCTGTCTGTCGCGCATCTGCGGCGAGTGCGGCAGTGGTTCCACGGTGCCTCTTCTCCTTCGAAGGGATTGGTGTGCTGCGTGACGATGCTAGGGGCCTCCCGAGGTGCTGTCAAGAAACAATTGCAAGCGCATTCAGCCTGACAGCCAGGCGGCCACTCGCCAGGCAACGTCCTGATATACCGATGTTTGAAGTGGGTGTCGCTGCTACGATCTCTTCAGCCCTGTCACTGAAAGGTCGTCTCAATGAATGCGCTTGCTCGGCAGCGAGGCGAGTCCGTGGAGGGAGCGGGACGGCCTGTCCTCGCCGGTGAGGCGACGTCGGCCGAGGGATCACGCTGCGGCACGATCCTGGCGCTGCACGGGCTGATGGAGAGCGCGGCGACCCTCGCCCGGACGGCGCAGGCCTGGGCCCGCTCCGGGTGGGACGTCCTCGCCCCGGACCTGCGTGGGCACGGCCGCTCCCCGCGGTGGGACCCCGGCGATGCCGAGCACCCGGGCGACCGGATGGTCCGCGACGTGCTCAGCGTGCTGGACGAGATCCCGGTCGGTGCCGGTCCGATCAGCGTCGTCGGGCACTCGGCCGGTGCCGCCATCGCCGCGGCGGTCGCGGCTGCCCGGATCGACCGGGTGGCTACCGTCATGCTTGAGGACCCGTTCTGGCGGCTGCCGGTCATGCGTACCCAGGACCCGGCGGTGGCTCGGCAGGCCGCCGCGGACCTGGCGTACCGGCAGCAGCTGCCGCACGCGGAGCTCGTTGCCCACGGCCGCACGCAGCACCCGCTCTGGTCGGAGTGGGAGGTGCAGCAGTGGGCGCGGGCCCAGCAGCAGGCCGACATCCCCCTGGTGCGCAACGGCAACGTCATCCCCACCGAACCGTGGCCCTCGCTCGTCTCAGCGCTGACCGCGAGGGCGCCGGTGCTGGTGATCACCGGTGCCGGACCGCACGTCGGGATGACGTCGTGCCATCAGCGCGTGCTCACCGAGCGAGGCGCCCGGGTTGTGATCATCGACGGCGCGAACCACTTTGTCCGCAAGGATCGGCCCCAGGAGTTCGAGCGACTGACCATCAACTGGCTGCGCCGCCATGGTCGTGGCTCTCGGGAGCGGGGCCGGTAGCCGGCGGATCCGCCCCCGAGAGCACGTCCTACGCCCGCGCTGACGGGTCGAACAGGACCACCGTCTCGCCCGGGTGGACGCGACGCATCCGAGGCAGGGCGACGGGCTCGCCGGTCGAGCAGTCGATGCCGCGACCGACCGCCGGGCACTTGTACCGGAACGTCTGGTCGTCGGTGGTGTTCATCGCGATGTGGTAGCCGCCGTAGGACAAGGAGTAGAAGGGTGCGCGACCGACGCCGATCGCCTCCACACCGACCTTCGTGGCACCGAGCCGAGGATCCATGTCGGGTGGAGTCTGTGCGATCGGCATCTCCACGCCGGCGTAGGCCTGGTGCAGCTCCGGTCCCGGTGGTGCGAAGCCACCGGGAAGGATGCCGTTGCCGTCGCTGTCATTGATGGTGTAGTCCCAGCAGACCCAGTCCTGGATCGGGAACGTGCCGACCGGTTCGGCCGAGCCGAACTCCACGGTGCACCGCACCGTGCCGCTGCGCTCGGCATCGGGTCGGAGCAGGTGGACGCGAGACCAGCGGTTCACGGCCTGCCTGGCCCGCCAGTAGAGCGAGACGTACAAGACCTCGTCTCCGCGTTTGAGGGCGACAACGCCGTTCTCCGGATCGGTGAACAGGAAGTCGGGCCGCCCCCACCCGCCGGGGAGCCGTTCTGGGCTGGCCGGCTGTGCCTGGAAAGCCGGCAGGTCCTTCATGATGAACCGGGCCGCGGTGAGGCCGATCCGTGACGAGGAGTCGGTGTGGAACAGCTCCAGCATCGGACCCAGCTGCCCATCGGCAACCATCTCCTGTGCCCAGCCCACGAGCGCCGGCGTGGGGAAGACCGCCGGTGCCTGCAGCGGCGTGACGTCCTTGTCCGTGGGGCTGACGTAGACGGACTCGCCGGCATAGTGCTCGTTGCGCCAGCCGATCATCGTCTCTAGGCGCATCGTCCGGTTGCCCTCGGCATCGACGCCCTCGTGGCGGAACCAGCCCCGGGCCTCGAAGAGCTTCTCGACCTGGGTGCGCAGCTGCTCGTCCTCGTGGCTGATCGTGCCGGTCGTGACGGCTTCGTACATGCTCGCCAGGAGGTCGGCCGTGATCTCGCCGTATCCGCCGACGTAGCCGAGCTCGCGGCTCAGGCCGGCCTCCGTGTAGAGGTGGTAGTCGTGGCCGAGCTTCCACTTCTTCGTGCCGTCCGCGAACTCTCCGCTGGAGAGCGGCAGGAGCCCCACCGCCTCGTAGATCCACTCCCGTGCCTGCTCCTCTGGCCAGGCATCCTCCGGTGAGAGGAGCTCGAGACCCTTGTTGCACAGGTACACCCCGAGGCTGGTGAACTGCACCTGGTTCGTGTAGTGCCGCTGGTTCTGCCGCCAGTAGTCCCGGCTGGCGAGGAGCATGTCGCGATAGGCCGCACGCCGTGGTGGCAGGTCCCCGAACGAGGGCGGCTGGCCATCGATCATCTCCAGGCTGACGTCGTCGAACCAGGACGTACCCTCGCCGTCCACCCGCAGGTCGATCCGGATGTTGGTGGCGCCCGCCGGTGTCGCGAGCTCGGCGACGATCTCCTCCCAGTCATGGGTGCCGCCGGCAGCGAAGAACTTGCGATCGCCCTGGACCACGTCTCCCTCCCCGTCATAGAAGAGGACGTCGAGGTAGGCGCCGGGTCCGCTGATCTCCTCCGTGCGGCACCACACGGACACGCGGTATGTCCCGGTCCCCACCAGGGGACGGTTGGCGCCGGTGAGGGTGACGCCCGCCACGCTGCCGTCCGCGCCGTTGGGCTCGGCAACGATCCGCAGCGAGGCGGCACCGGAGTGCGCCACGGTGCTGTCGGTCGCGACCTCGCCACTGCCTCGCCAGGTCGAGACCGACCATCCAGCTGTGGAGTACTCGAAGCCGGGGTTGGGGACGAGCGTGGTGCCGGTGGTGACCTCGGCGTCCAGGAGTGGCTCGATGTCGGCCCACAGGGTGTCGAGGGCCAGGGCGACCCGGCCGAAGCCAAGCCACTGCTGACCCGAGCTGGTGAGGACGTCGTCGTCGTCCTGCCACGCGAGGTAGGTGGCGTCGATCGCCTCACAGATCTTCGTGAGCGCCAGAGTCGACCGGTAGGCGGGGCCGTCCTGCCAGTGGTAGCCGTGCACCAGGGTCGTCCAGGCCCAGGGATCGATCGATGTGGACGGTATCGCGTGCAGCAGCGCATCCTGGTCGCCCAGCACCCGTTCGCGGACCAACGCGATGGCGCCGGCGGAGTCGTCGTCGCGACGGCCGCGGTCGCCGGGGGCCCCGAACTCGTCCTCCGCCGAGGGCACGAAGAACGGTTCGACGTGCGTGTACGCCGCGTAGATCGGACGCGACGGGGTGGTCATCGGGTGGTAGAACCGGTCCGGCGTGCCGCCGTAGGCCCAGATGCGACCCAACGCACGGATCTCGACCTCGAGCGTCTCGCGTCCCTCGGTGTAGTGCTCGGGCAGGGGGAGGGTGTGCAGGTAGAACGTCCCGTGGCTGCGCGGAGCGACGCTCATCTGGTCCAGGCTGTCGACCGGGCCTTGGTCGAACCAGCCTGCCGACTTGCCGTCGATGAACAGCTGGAGCCGCCACTCCTCCTCGAGCGAGGAGAAGTCCTCGCCCCAGAGCTTGATCGACACGTACGTCGTGCGCTCCGGGTGCACAGCCACCTGGAACCGCATCGTTCCGCCCCAGACCCCGGCGGGAGTCCTCGGGTCCAGCGTACGGCCGGGCTGCTCCAGGGCACCGACCAGCGAGGTGGAGTCCGAGGCAACGAGCTGGTGAGCGCTTTCCGAAGCGCCGTTGCCGAAGACCACGTGGTCCAGCGGGCGTGCCGGTGCTGGCGGTCGCGCTGCGGCGGGCTGCGCGTCGCTCACCGTCCAGATCGTGGCAGTGGCGGCTGCCAAAGCACCCGTCTGCAGAAAAGTGCGTCGGCTGGGCTGTGGCATGAGGGCTCCTTCGTCCATGGGTGTCGTCGGTGACCTGACAGCTGCCGCGGAGCCTGGTGCGGGGTAGGTGGTCGTCTCCTCGCGTTCGACCGCCTGCTGGTCGAGCATCAGGTGTGGTCACGGGGATGGCACCCCGTCACGCGTCCCGGCCCGCGGTTGTTGAGGAGAGTAGTGCGGTCACCACCGGTGATGCAACTGATTGCGTCACTGAGGACGTTCGTGCTGGGTCGTTGGCGCAACTGCGTGCAGCACCGGGGCCGGGGCAGGGTGCACACCGTGCCCGCCACCGCGAGGTCGCCGGAACTGCTTGGTCGGTCAGCGGGCGGGCGCCGTCGACTCCCGGTACAGCACCTCCGCCGGGAGCACCATGGTGTCGGGACCGTCGGTCTGTGCGCTCAGTGCGTACCAGGCCACCGCCTCGCCCACCTGACGCATCGGGTTGCGCACGGTGGTCAGCGCCGGGGTGAGGTCGCCCGCGAGCGGCAGGTCGTCGAACCCGGTCACCGACGCCTCCTCCGGCACGCGCACCCCGCGGCTGCGCAGCTCTCGGAGGGCGCCGACGGCGACCTGGTCGCGCACGCCGACCAGCGCGGTGGGAGGGCGCGGCGCCGTCCAGAGCTGCGTGGCGGCGGCGACGCCATCCTCGGTCTCCCAGTCGCCGGTGTGCACCACGAGTGGCTGCAGGCCGGCCTGGTCCATCGCGCTCTCGTAGCCTCGTCGGCGCGC
>CAZMDO010000185.1:0-5330 GCA_964564445.1 uncultured Ruaniaceae bacterium
CCGCCGGCCTCGGTGACGATCGGCACCAGGGCGGCCATGTCGTACAGCTCCAGCTTGGGTTCGCAGGCGATGTCCACCGCACCCTCGGCCACCAGCATGTAGGACCAGAAGTCGCCGAAGGCGCGCGAGCGCCACACCGAGGCCTCCAGGCTGAGGAACTCCTCCAGCAGGTCCGCATCCTCCCAGCCACCCAGGCTGGAGTAGGACAGCGAGGCGTCCTCCAGGTCCCTCACCCCGGAGACGTGCATCCGGGTGGCCGCCGACAGCGACCTGCCGGTCCAGGCCCCGGAGCCGGTGGCTGCCCACCAGCGCCGGTTCAGTGCCGGGGCGCTGACCACGCCGAGCACGGGGGCGCCGTCGTCGATCAGCGCGATCAGGGTGGCCCACACCGGCACACCGCGGACGAAGTTCTTCGTGCCGTCGATCGGGTCGATCACCCACTGCCGGGGCCCGTGCCCGGTGGTGCCGAACTCCTCGCCGAGCACCGAGTCCCGGGGCCGGGTGCGCGCGAGCTGGGCGCGCACGATCTCCTCGGCGGTCCGGTCGGCATCGGTGACCGGGGTGGTGTCCGGCTTGGTCTCCACCTTCAGGTCGATGGCCTTGAACCGCGCCATCGTCTGGGCGTCGACCTGGTCGGCGATGACGTGCGCGAGGCGCAGGTCGTCGTCGTAGCGCGGGCGGGATGCGCGCTCGGGCAGGCCAGCGTCATGGGTCATAGCGGCAACGTACCGCCCGGGGTCGGTGGGTGGGGCGGGGCGCGCGGGCCGGGTGGCGGCCTGGCTACCCGGGGCCGAGCGCGGTGTGGATCGCGGTGAGCGCGGCCTCCCACGGTATCCGCTCCTGCTCGAGCCGCACATCGCCGAGCTCCGCCAGCGCTCGGACCGCGTCGAGCTCGGCGTCGGTGAGCGCTCCGGAGAAGGAACGCCGCGGCTTGGGGTCCGGGACGCACAGGTCGCGGTAGGCCTCGACAGTGCCCCGGTCCATCAGGATCGATCGGACCTGGGGCACCTTCTCGCGTGCGATGCCGAGGATGTTGAACCCGTCGGTGTCCAGGTCGCCCCAGTAGAGCACGTCGGCCTCCCGCACCCACGGCAACCGGCCCAGCACGCGTGCCAGGTAGCCCTGACCGTGCAGCGCGACCACCCCCGGCAGCGGCGGCAGCGCCAGCATGCTCTCCAGGTTCTCCACCACCAGCACCCGCGCGGGTCGGACCTCCAGCGCACAGGCGTCCGCCAGCGGCGCCGACAGGTCCCGCACCCCGCCGATCGTGGCGCCGTCGAGCAGCCGCAGGCGCAGCAGCTCCGGCCGGCTCGCCAGCCCGAGGTCGGCCTGCCCGGTCGCGGCGGAGACCAGCGACGTCACCAGCGACCGGTGCCGTTCGATCCATTTCGTGTGCACGCCGCGGATCGGCAGCTGCCGCACGAACAGACCGGAGTCGGGATGCGCCAGGAGCCACGTCAGCACGCCGACCAGCCGCTCCAGATCAGCCTCGTCGAGCCCGACGACGGCACTCACCTTCCGTCGTAGCGTCGCCACCACCTCGGGGCTGGCGGGGAGCACGCCGAGCACGGCGGCCGCCCGTTCGCTCGCGGTCGCCCACTCGCGCGACCTGCGGGCGAACCGGGCGATATCGGCCACACCTGCCAGGGAGAGCCGTACCGGCACCTGCTGGGTGCCCAGGTTCGCCCAGCGCCGGCTGGCCCACTCCACCGCACCGGGTGGGAGCGTCCTCTCCGCCTGCCGCCAGCGGGCGATCCAGTCAGCCGTGCCGGTCGTGTCGGCCAGGGCAGCGCTCTCGGTCGGTGGGTGCAGCGGCAGCTCGAACGCCGCACCGGCTGCGGCGGCGGCCTCGGTCGCCCACTCGGCGTGGCGGCGCTCGAACAGCCGCCCCGCGGCGGCGCGCGCGGTCTCGACGGTGACCGTGCGCGCGGTCACGAGGGACCGAGATCCGGTACGAGCGCGTCCTGGTGCATGGGCTCGGCGGTCGCCGCCGGGTCCCCGGTCAGCTCGGCCAGCTCCTCGAACTGCACCGGTGCCACGCGGGAGTCGCGGAAGTCGCGGCAGGTCACCAGCCCGATGCCGCCCACGTAGTCCTCCAGCGTCTGCAGCAGCTTCAGCGGTGTCGCGAGGATCATGTGGAAGCCGAACTCGTGGAAGATGTCCAGTGCCATCCGGGTGAAGGTGGCATCGGCCTTGTCGAAGGCCTCGTCCATCACCACTGAGCCGAAGTCCGGCACCTCGTCAGCGTCTCGGGTGAGCTGGTAGCGCAGCGCGGCCGCCAGGCAGAACACGACGAGCTTCTGCTTCTGCCCACCCGAGCGGCCGGCCCCGGAGTCGTAGACGTCGAGCACCGTGCCGTCGGCGTCGACCTCGCGCCCGATGAACCGCACGTGCCGCCGGGTGTCCAGGCACTGGGTCTGCCAGCTCCGGTCCGCGGCCTCCGAGGACCCGAGCCGGGCCATCACCCGCGCCAGCACGGCGAACCGTGCCTCGGCGTCGGCGCGATCCTCATCGTCTCCGAGCGACCCGGTGGCGATCGTGTTCAGATCACGCAGGAACTCGGTCACCACGGCCGGCAGCGCGCCGTCGACCTGGATCTGCAGGTGCCGGCCCGGCCCGAACTCACTGCGGCGCAGCGAGTGGTTGATCGGTTCCACGCGGCGCCGGATCTCGCTGGGTGCGCGGCGGATCTCCTGGGCCAGCAGCCCGATGTTCTGCTGCGACTGCTCGCGCAGCATGTCGAAGAACCGCTGCTCGAAGTCCGGCAACCGGTCGGCGCGCAGCGTCTGCAGGATCTGCAGATAGCCGGCACGGTCCTCGATGTCGGTGGTGAGGTCGCTCGCCACGGCTGGCCAGCGTCGGGCGAAGTCGACGATCAGCTCGGCGATCCCGAGCTGTGCACGGTTCCTGGCGGCGAGCGCTTCTTGACCCCGCGTGTGCAGCACGTTCGACACCCGCCGGGCGGCGACATCGATCGTGGCGTGCGTGACTGCTCGTGCGGACTTGACCGCATGGAACTCCCGCTCGAGCTGCAGGGCGGCGTCGGGCGCGACCGCGGCGATCTCGGTGGCCTCGAGCTCTCGGACCGCATCCTCGAGCGAGGTCAACGCAGCGCGCGCCTGCGCGGCCCGGTCACCGACCTGCTCCTCGCTCGCACGCGCCCGCTCGTGCTCGGCCTCGGCGCTGGCGAGCTGGTGCTGCGCCGCGCGCAGGTCGCCATCGGCTGCCAGCAGGTCAGCGCGCGCCTGCCTGCTGGCCGCCTCCGCCGCCTCGCGGGCGGCGACGTCGATCGTCACCCACTCCACGCCGTCCAGCTTGCTCAGCACCCGGCGACGCTCCACCTGCGCCCGCCCCGCCCGGCCCATCGCACCGAGGCTGCGGTCCAGGCGCTCGAGCTCGCCGGCAGCCTCCCGCAGGCGCTCCAGGAAGTAGTCGACCTTGTCGGCGTTGTCGAGACCGAGCAGCCACCGGGACCGGTCGTCCACCGAGAACCGGTCGTCCTTCTCGTAGGAGCGCCGCCCGCGCTTGACCTGACCGGCGCGGGTGACGCCACGCTCCAGCCGCGCCAGCTCCTCGGCGGTGTCCACGCAGGCGTAGTCGAACCGTCGGGCCAGCTCGGCGAGCAGCCACGCGCGCATCGGGTGGTCGGCGACATCGACCCGGTAGACCAGGGAGTCCGCAGAGGAGGGCTTGCGCGGTGCCTGCACCTGCGCCGGTACGACCTCGAACCTCAGGTGTGCCCCCAGGTGCGCCGCATCGGCGGCGGCGCTCACTGCCAGCTCGTGCGCGGCCGGCACCAGCAGCACGGTCGAGAGCGGTCGCAGCACCCGCTCGATCGCCCCGGTCCAGTCGGCGTGCTCGGACCTGACCTCGATCAGCTCGGCCGCATACGGCAGCGCGGAGCGGGGCAGCCCGGTGGCATCGGCGATCAGCCGGCGGGCATCGAGCAGTGCCTTGCTCATGTTCGACCGCACCCCGCGCAGGGCCGCGAGCTCGTCCTTGATCGCACTGTGCCGCTGTGCGATCTCGGCCCGCTCGCGGTGCAGCTCGTGCACGCGTGCCTGGAGCTCCTGCTCCTCGGCGCCGGCCTCGGCCACCGATGCTGCGGCGGTCCGCTTCAGCTCGGCCAGCTCGTCGAAGCTCGCCGGCATCGGGATGCCGACGGCGTCCAGCTCCTGGCGCAGGTCCTCCCGCTTGGCGCGGGTGAACTGCAGCGCCGTGGTCGCCTCCCTCAGCTGGGCCTCGATGGTCTCGAGCCGTGCCCCGCCCCGGTCGTCGACGGCGGCGCGCGCCTCCCGTACTCGCTGCTCGGCCTCGGTGGTGGTCGCGCGGGCGACCCGGAGATCCTCGGCGCAGCGCGCGGCCTGCTCGGTGGCATCGTCACGGGCCTGCCGGGTCAGCGCCAGCTTCCAGGACTGGGTGAAGTCCTCCAGGGCCGCGGACAGCCGGGCAGCCTCCTCCTCGGCGGCAGCGGCGTCGTCCAGCGCCTCCGAGAGGGTCGCGAGCGGCATGAGCTGGTCGATCTGCTCACGTGCCTGGATCACCGCACCGTGGGCCTGCGACAGCTCGGTGAACTGCTCGACCGCTCGGGCCGCCATGACATGGGTCTTCGGCTCGTCGAGCATGAAGGAGCGGAACAGCTCGTCGAGCGAGCCGAGGTTCTTGGCGGACTGGGTCTTGTGCAGCAGGAGCGTGGCCCGGTCGCCGGTGAGGCCCAGCACGCGGGAGAACTTCGCCGCGAACCGGGAGTGGTCCGCCTGCACGTCGGCGTCCGGCCAGGCGCGTTTGAGGCCGCGGGTGTCCAGGCCGTTGCGGGCGTGCTCGCTCAGCTCCAGCAGCCCGATCGGCTGGTGCAGCATCAGGTGCAGATCGCGGACCTCACCGGGGCTGCTGGCGCCGCGCTTGACGTGGAACAGCTTGACCAGCGAGACGACCTCCGGGCTGCCGTCGCTGCGTGTGGTCCCGTTGCCGTACCGCAGCAGGATGCCGCTCCAGGTCGCCCCTGGCCGCAGGTACTGGGTGGCGATCTCCCCGGTGTCCCCATCGGCCGCGCGCCGCCACGCTCCGCGCACGTAGGAGAGCACCGTGCGGTCCTCGCCCCGGCTGGAGCCGTCGGCGGCAGCAGCGTTGAAGCGCGTCTTGCCCCGCGGGGTGAGCACCGCGGTGATCGCGTCCACCAGCGAGGACTTGCCCGATCCGGAGTGGCCGGTGAGCAGGTACCCCTGGCGTGCGATCTCCAGCACGTGGTGGCCGTGGAAGGTGCCCCAGTTGACGAGCTCGACGTGCTCGAGCCGCCACTGCCCGGCCCGGATGGCGGTGTGCGTCATCGC
>CAZMDO010000186.1:0-5295 GCA_964564445.1 uncultured Ruaniaceae bacterium
CCGACCACCACGTCCTCGCGGAACTTCAGCAGCTTGAGCAGCTGGTCGGTGATCCGCATGTTCGCCTGGTGCGGCAGGAACACGTCGATGTCGCTGATCTCCAGCCCGGCGGCGGCCACCGCGCGGCGGGCGATGTCCGGCATCGAGGAGATCACCCACTTGAACACCGTGGGGCCCTGCTGGCGCAGCGTCGGGGTGGTCATCGCGCTGACCTCCTCGGCCAGCTCCGGGGTCTCCGGCTCCGGTTCGCCCATCTCCTCGCGCCGGTAGTCCAGCCAGGAGCGGGTCTGGTAGATCGCGTCCGCCTTGCCGCCGTCGCTGCCCCACACGGTCGGGGCGATACCGGCGGTCTCGCTGCGGCCCACCACGGCCGCGCCGGCGCCATCGCCGAGGAGGAAGGAGATGGTCCGGTCGCTGGGGTCGATGAAGTCGCTCATCTTCTCCACCCCGATCACCAGCACGTGCTCGGCGGTGCCGGCCCGCACCAGCGCGTCCGCCTGGGCGATGCCGTAGCAGTAGCCGGCGCAGGCGGCGGAGATGTCGTAGGCGGGCGCCGGGGTGGCGCCGATGGCGTCGGCCACCAGCGCGGCCAGGGAGGGGGTCTGCTCGAAGTGGGTGACGGTGGAGACCAGCACGGCACCCAGGTCGGCACCGGTCAGCCCGGCCTTGGCGAGCGCGTCCTGCGCGGCACCCACGGCCAGGTCCTTGACCGAGACGTCCCGACCGGCCCGGGCGCGGGTGCGGATGCCGGTGCGCTGGGTGATCCACTCGTCGGAGGAGTTGATCGGGCCGACGATGTCGTCGTTGGGCACCAGGGTGCCGCCGCGCATGCCGCCGACGGCGAGGATGCGGCTCCCTGCCACGGGCGTGGGCTGGGCGAGGGTCGGCTTGGTCATCGGGTCTCCTCGGTGCTGCGGGTGATCAGGTCGGCGGCGGCGTCCAGGTCGTCCGGGCCCTTCAGGGCCACAGTCTCCACCCCGCGCATGCTCCGCCGGGCCAGACCGGCCAGCACGCCTCCGGGGGCCAGCTCGACGGCGGCGCTCACCGTGCTCAGCAGGGTCGCCTGGCACAGGTCCCACCGCACCGGGGAGGAGATCTGAGCCACCAGTCGCTCCAGCGCCTGCCCGCCGGAGGTGACCGCGGCGCCGTCGGCGTTGGAGAGCAGCTGCAGCTGCGGGTCGTTGGCGGTGACCTGCTCCGCAGCGGTGCGCACGGTCTGCACGGCGGGGGCCATGTGGCTGGTGTGGAACGCGCCCGCCACGGCCAGCGGGATCACCCGGGCCCGCGCCGGCGGGTCGTCGGCGAGTGCCTGCAGGTCGGTGAGCAGCCCGGCGGCGACCACCTGGCCGCCACCATTGACGTTCGCCCCCACCAGGTCGCGGGCCGCGAGTGCGGCCTCGACGTCCTCGGGGGTACCGCCGACCACGGCGCTCATCCCGGTGGCGGCGTCCTCGGCGGCCTCGGCCATCGCCCGGCCCCGCACACCGACCAGGCCGAGCGCGTCCCGCGGGCTGAGCACCCCGGCGGCCACAGCGGCGGCGAACTCACCGACAGAGTGCCCGGCGGCCACCTGCGCCCACTGCGACCGGGCGCCGGCCCGGGCCTCCAGGGCGTGCAGGCTGATCAGGGAGGTGGCCACGATCAGCGGCTGGGCGACGCTGGTGTCCTTGATCGTCTCCGCGTCCGCAGTGGTGCCCAGGGCGTGCAGGTCCAGCTCGGCGGCGTCGCTGAGCTCGGCGAGGAGCTCGGTCGTGCCGTCCAGCTCGAGCCAGGGCGCGAGCATGCCGGGGGTCTGGGCGCCCTGACCAGGGCTGAGCAGTGCGATCACACATGTCACCTTTCCGCGTGCGGGTGGTCACCGGGCACGACGGATCGCACCAGGTTGCCGATGAGCGTTTGTCCGGATCCTACAAAGCGACACCGCCGGCGAGCTGGCCCACGGCGATCGCGATCTGCAGCACGAACCCTTCCCGGGCGTCCACCGGATCCCAGCCGGTCACGGTGGCGATCCGGCGCAACCGGTAGCGCACCGTGTTCGGGTGCACGTACAGCAACCGTGCGGTGGCCTCCAGCGAGCGACCCTCGTTCAGGTAGGTGCTCAGCGTGGTCAGCAGCGGGCCACCGACCTTCTGCAGCGGCTGGTACACGTCGGTGAGCAGGGTGCGGCGGGCGTCGTTGTCGCCGGTGAGCACCCGTTCCGGCAACAGCTCGTCGGCGAGCACCGGGCGCGGGGCGGAGGGCCAGGCGCGGGTGGCCTGCAGGGCGCTGAGCGCGGCGCGGGCGGAGCGTCCCGCCTCGGCCAGCTCGGGCACCTCGGGGCCGATCACCACCGGTCCGGAGCCGAACCGCGGCAGCAGCGCGGTGGCCTGCTCGCGCAGGTTCCCCTCACCGCCGAGGACAACGATCAGCCGGTTGCCCTGGATGCCGACCAGGGCGTCCTGCGCGGCCCGGCGGGCGGCGCGGCGCAGCTCGGCGGCGCCCACCTCGTCCAGCGGGTCGTCCGCGGTGCCCACCATCGCCAGGGCGCTGCCGCGTCCGGCCCAGCCGAGGGCGGCCACGCGGGAGTGCAGCGAGTCGTCCGGGTCCCCGCGCAGCAGGGAGTCCACCACCAGGGCCTCCAACCGGGCGTCCCAGGCGCCGCGGCTCTCCGCCGCCCGGGCGTAGACCTCCGCAGCGGAGAAGGCGACCTCGCGGGAGTACAGCAGCACCGCTTCGCGCAGGGCGGTGTGCTGACCGGGGGCGGCGAGCTCCTCGGTGTGCTGCTCGACCACCTCCACCACGATCCGCACCAGCTGCAGGGTGTGCTGCAGCGAGATGGACCTGGTCAGCTCCGGCGGGGCGGCGCGGAAGATCTCCCCGGCGTTGTAGGCGCCCCGGCCCTGGTTCTCGTACCAGGCGATGAAGCTGGCGATACCGGACTGGGCCACCAGGCCGATCCAGGAGCGGTCCTCGGCCGGCAGGGCCCGGTACCAGGTGAGCTCGGCGTCCAGCCGGCGCAGCGCTGCCGCGGTGAGCAGGTCGGTGCCCCCGCGCAGCCGGCGCACCATCTCACCGGTCGCTGCCACGTCCGGGGCTGCGGCATCGCCGGAGGAGGGGGCCATGAGTTGAGGATACGAGGAACGCCGATTGTGGGAAACCCACAAAGACGCCGGCGTGGCGAGGATCACCGCGCGCCGCGTGCGGGCGGGTCGGCCGCACATCGCCGGCAGCCTCCCCCAACGCAACCCCCGCGCGCCGCGAGCGGGCGGGCCGGCAGGGCGGGCGGGCCGGCGAGGGCGGCTGGGCGTGGCCGGCTGGGTACGCGCGGCGATGCCGGCGATGCCGGGGCCGGGCAAGTCCGGCGACCGCGGCGGGGCCCGTCCAGATGGGGAGCTCACCAGGAGGAGAGAAAGGCTTGGCGCTACCCTGACGCTATGGGATGGCGCGACCGGTTCCGCAGGATGTTCAGCGCTGCGCCCGCGGTCCGCGGGCCGCAGCGACGGCAGAGCAGTGCCCCGCCACCGCCGGATGCGGCGCGGGAGGACCGGCTGCGGGCCGTGCTCGCCGAGGACCCCAACGATGTGCGTGCCTTCAACGAGCTCGCCGAGATCGTCCGCCGCCGAGCCGCCGAGGTGGCCCACCCGGACCCGCTCTCGGCCGACACCGGGCCGATCACCCGAGCCGAGGCGGCCGACACCGCGCACTGGGCGTTGGCCGAGGAGCTCGCCGGCCGCCCGCGCGGCTGGTACGGGCTGATCGAGATGGCGCGGCTGTCGCTGGAGGACGACCGGGAGGGCGCGATGCGCCGCCTCGGTGCGGCCTGCGACCGGGACCCGAGCGGGCAGGCGCTGATCGAGGGCGTGCGGATGCTGCGCGAGGCGCACCTGCCCGCCGAGGCGCTCGGCCTCGGGGTGGGGCACTGGTCGCCGGCCGACCATGACCCGGAGGCGGGCCGCCAGATCGTGCAGGCCGCCCTGGACGCCGACCGACCGGCCGACGCCCGCCGGCACCTGCGCGACCTGGCCGAGCTGGGCGGCGGTCAGGCGGGCACCGCGCAGGTGGTCGCCGAGCTGGAGCCGTTCGTGCAGCGGGCCGAGGCGACCCCCACCGCCGACTGAGCCGCGCGCCGCGCGCCCGACGCCGACCGACCCTCGCGCCCACCCCCGCGCCCATCTCGTGCCCACCCGCGTGCCCCGTCGGGGTCGAGGTCGCTCAAGTGCGGGGTTGCGGGCGAGCGGTTTCTAGGGGCGACCCGGCATTGGGGGAACCTCGATGAGTGTGGGGGCTGGACGCGCGCGAGGCGCCCACCCCCAAAGGGTGAGCGCCTCGCGTGCGGTGAGCTCCGCCGTCACCGGCGAGAACCGGAACGCTACCGGTGAGAACCGGAACGGCTCAGCTGTCGCCGCCGGCGGCCCCGGTGGTGCCGGCGTTCACGTCCAGCAGCTGGTACTTCTCCACCGCCTGTGCCGGCGCCGAGGCGTCCACCTCGCCGCGCTTGGCCAGGGCCTGCAGCGCACGGGTGACGATCGACTCGGTGTCGATGAGGAAGTGGCGCCGCACCGAGGGCCGGGTGTCGGAGAAGCCGAAGCCGTCCGCACCGAGCGTCCAGTAGTCGCCCGGCACCCACGCCCGGATCTGGTCCGGCACCTGGAAGTCGTAGTCCGAGGTGCCCACGAACGGGCCGTTGGCACCGGCGAGCTTCTGGGTGACGTAGGCCTGACGTTGCTCGCCGCCGGGGTTCACGAACGCCTCCCGGTCGGCGGCCAGGGCGTCCCGGCGCAGCTCGTTCCAGCTGGTCACCGACCACACCCCGGCGCGCACGCCCCAGTCCTCGGCGAGCACGTCGCGGGCCTTCAGTGCCCACGGCACGGCCACACCGGAGGCGAGGAGCTGGACCACGGGACCCTCGCCCTCGGCCGGGGCGGCGAGCTGGTAGATGCCCTTGAGGATGCCCTCCACGTCCACGTTCTCCGGCTCGGCCGGCTGCAGCATCGGCTCGTTGTACACGGTGAGGTAGTAGATGACATCCGGGTCGCGCTCGTCCTCCCCGAACATCCGCTGCAAACCGTCCTTGACGATGTGCCGGATCTCGTAGCCGTACGCGGGGTCGTAGTGCACCACGGCGGTGTTCGTCGAGGACAGCACCGGGGAGTGCCCGTCGGCGTGCTGCAGGCCCTCACCGGTGAGCGTGGTCCGCCCGGCGGTGGCGCCGATGAGGAACCCGCGAGTGAGCTGGTCGCCGGCCGCCCAGAACTGGTCGCCGGTGCGCTGGAACCCGAACATCGAGTAGTAGAAGTAGAACGGGACCATCACCTC
>CAZMDO010000187.1:0-5287 GCA_964564445.1 uncultured Ruaniaceae bacterium
ACGGTGAGGTACTGGTGCTGGACATGGGTGAGCCGGTGCGCATCCTGGACGTGGCCCGCCGCCTCGTCGAGAGCTCCCGGGCCGACGTAGAGATCGTGTTCACCGGTCTCCGGCCGGGCGAGAAGATGCACGAGATCCTGTTCAGCGAGAACGAGACCGGCGAGAAGCGGCAGCACCCGATGATCAGTCACGTCGCGGTGCCACCGCTCGACCCCGAGACCCACCCGCTGCTCGCGGGCCGGACCACAACAACCCAGGGCGTCACCCACCGATGAACCGCATCCTCCTCTCCAAGCCGGACATCACCGAGGTCGAGGAAGAGTACGTTCTCGACGCCATCCGCTCCGGATGGGTCGCTCCCTTGGGTCCGCACGTGGATGCCTTCGAGGCCGAGGTCGCCGAGCGCGTGGGCGTCAAACACGCCCTCGCGCTATCCTCCGGCACCGCAGCGCTCCACCTCGCACTGATACACCTGGGCGCCCGACCCGGCACGGTCGTCGTCCTACCGAGCATGACCTTCGCCGCGACTGCCAACGCCGTGGTGTACACCGGCGCGGAGCCGGTGTTCGTGGACAGCCGGATCGAGGACGGGAACGTCGATCCTACGCTGTTGCTGGAGGCCGTCGACACCCTGCAGGCGGAGGGCCGCGAGGTAGCGGCCGCGATCACCGTTGATCTCTTCGGCCGCACCTGCGAATATGACCAGATCGAACCCGGACTGGCTCAACGCGGGGTACCTCTGCTGGAGGATGCCGCCGAGGCGTTCGGTGCGGTGTATCAGGGCCGCGGCGCCGGCTCGTTCGGCGCCGCCGGCGTGCTCTCCTTCAACGGCAACAAGATCATGACCACCTCCGGTGGCGGGATGCTCCTCAGCGACGACGAGGACCTCATCGCCCACGCCCGCAAGCTCTCCACCCAGGCGCGCGAGCCGGTGCCGTGGTACGAGCACACCGAGGTCGGCTACAACTACCGGATGTCCAACATCCTGGCCGCCCTCGGGCGCGGCCAGCTCTCCCGCCTGGACGCGATGATCAAACGCCGACGCGAGATCCGGGCCATCTATCGTGAGGCGTTCGTTGCCCTTCCGATCCGATTCCTTGGCGGCGACGAGACCGACGAGCAGGACAATTGCTGGCTCACCACACTGACCGTGGCGGACACCGCCGTCGATGTCACCCAGGTCATGGACCGTCTCAGCGCCACCGGCATCGAGGCTCGCCACCTATGGAAACCCATGCACCTCCAACCGCTCTACCGTTCATACCGTTACATTGGCCTCACGAACTCAGCGAAGCTCTTCGAAACCGGCCTCACCCTCCCAAGCGGATCGTCTCTCCTGGACACGGACCTCACGCAAGTAATTAGCACACTCTCCAGCGCGATTGCAATATCGAAATGAAATACGTCACTAGAGACGAAGCCTGGGAAAGTATACTTCAGCGCTTGAACGATGCGGTGCATCAAGAATTTCATCAAGATTCTCTCGCCAGATCCTCACATGTCACTCTGCAAGTCACGGGACTTCCACGATCCGGCACCACGCTATTAATGCAAGCGTTAGCCGCATCGAAGGCCATCGGCTACTCCAGCAATATCATGGCCCTGTTCTGGAAGACGCCTTGGATCGGGGCAATGATTCAGGCGAAGATGACCACGACAGCCCCCATCAGCTTCGAATCACTTGTTGGCCGAACCCCTCAACCGCTCGACCCGCACGAGTTTGGTTACTTCTGGCGACACTTTCTGGGCCACGGCACCAACAGCCTGATTCCCGATCGCGCACCCGTCCCCGCAAACGAGTTGAGACGACAACTTGATTTGGTGAATAGCGCCTTCTCAGCGCCAACCGCGTTCAAAAATTTTCTCGTACCGAGCCACTTACACCATTTCGACAACGTCGGAAATCAGAGATATGTCCTGACCACAAGACCGCTGGAACAAGTAGCCGCGAGCCTAATGGCCGCACGCCGATCGACGGGCACACCCGATAATGCGTGGCTAGGACCCGAACCCCCTAATAGTCCGACCACGTTCTCCGACCCAATCGAGCGAGTCGCCTACCAAGCCGTCCGACTGGCGGTAGAAATCGAGCGCAGCGGATTACACACAAAACCGGAAACAATTGTCGTCACCTACGACGAGTTGTGCAAACGGCCCAAACCCGTGGTCGAGAGAATTCTGCGACACGCCGGGGTAGCGACCTCGCCCACTCTCAGCCTCCCCAATTTCGCACCGCGGGACGCTCTAGCACCCTTGGGACACTCCGAGCGAGCGCTTCTACTACGGCACATTGCGAGGTTCCGCGAGGAGTACGACTATGAAGAATAGTGCAACGCCGACCCTGCGAGCTTTGGATCTCGCACTCGTATTAATCACAACGCCGATCTGGGGCCCTGTGATGGTAGCGACCGCTGCCGCCTGCCTTGTCGGCCAGGGTCGTCCCGCACTTTTTATACAGGAACGTGCCGGACTCGACGGAAGACCGTTCCGCGCGTACAAGTTCCGCACAATGATCAGGAACGCCGATACCTACCTCGACTCCACTGGGCAACCTACGGCACAACGCGTAACTCCTATTGGTGCCGTGTTGCGACGTACTGGACTAGACGAATTGCCCCAGCTCATCAACGTCCTTCGAGGAGACATGAGTCTCGTCGGACCTCGCCCCGTGCTCCCAGAGTGGCTGACGATGATTCCTGGCGGTTCAGCCCATCCTCGATTCCGGGTGCGTCCAGGCATCAGTGGGCCAGCGCAAATCGCCGGTCGCAACACGGTCCTATGGTCTCGCCGGCTCGATTTCGATACTCTGTGGGCGGAGCACCCCTCTCCCTACCACTACATCCGGATCCTAGCGCGTACACCGTTTGCCCTCCTTCGACCGACCGTATCGGGCGACCGAAATCAGAACGAAGTAAACGACCTTGGTCATTAGGCACGCATGATTACCTTTATCGATACCCCTGAAGATTTCGCAGTAACGCCTAGCGATGTCTACTACCACCCTCAATATGGACTCAGCGCCGCACCGATCGACAACGGCACGTGGGAGTGCGCAGTAGACCCCTCGACAGGAATATCGTACTCCTATGTCCGTCGTGGCATTTCAGGGAGGCCGGCTTACTATGACACGATCACACCATACGGATACGGCGGCCTGTCCCACGACGAATCAGCGTCAGATCGCGACGTGCACGACTTTAGACAAGCATACTTGGCGGCCGCACGAGATCGGGGTCTGGTAGCAGAATTCACTCGCCTCAATCCATTGGATCCGGTCAATGCCTTCGTAAATTCCGCCGATCGGGTACGGAGACACGTCACCTTCGGCTCTCATGTTACTGACCCAGAACGGGAGTTTGCTGCAGTGAGCGGCAAGCACCGCACAGCGGTGCGTCGCGCCGTGAAGCTTGGTGTACTTGTCGAAGAATCTCCCGTGGACGAGCTTGCTACAGAGAGACACCCATTTCGGCAGATATACGATGCAACCATGCAGCGGCTCAACGCTCGCCAGTCGCTCCGTTTCGATCGCAACTATTACGAAAGTCTACTTCGACTGCCGAGGGCTAGCGTGCGCCTGCTACTCGCGTCACTTGATGGCAACGTAGTGGCGGGCGCGATCTTCTTTGTCTGGGGGGCGCGCATCCATTACCACCTCTCGGCCTCCTCGCCGGAGGGGCGGAACGCTCATGCTACCAACGCGATCATAGAGTTCGCCAAGAGGAACCTGATACTTCCGCCGTATGACTTACATCTTGGCGGAGGCTTGTCTGATAACGATAGTCTTGCACAATTCAAAAGACGATGCTCCAGTTCCACGTTGGAGATGGCGATGACAGAGCTGGTCACAAACCGGCATGTCTTTGACGAACTCATACAGGGTTTCGAGTTGACGGACTACTTTCCGCCATACCGGGCTTCGCTAGCTTCGAAGGCTTGATGTGACTGAAAGAATGCTGTTTGGCGTCACGTCGCCAAATACCGCACTAGCGTTCCTTGACGGACATCTGCGTGAACTCGTCGATGCCGGGGCTGAGGTTCGACTTGTGTGCGGCGAGGACCGCTCCAACAGGATGACGATCTTCGGCGCAACAAACCGAGTTTCGGTCGCGGAAGTCGCATTGAGTCGGCAACCTCGACCGAGTCAAGATCTGTTGACTTTCTTCAAGATCCTCAGAATAGTTCAGTCCTATAGGCCCACCATCGTAAGTGTCGGCACCCCAAAGATGTCGCTTCTATTGCTGCTCGGGGCTTGGATGACCGGCGTTCCTCGCCGTGTCTACATTTGCCATGGACTTAGGCATGAGGGCCTCTCTGGCTGGAAGCGGCGCTTGGCGAGCGCGCTCGAGCGAGTACTATGTGCGACCGCAACAGACGTGGCGGCCGTGAGTCCGTCCGTGAAGCAGGGGCTAACGGAGATAGGCGTGAAGAGGACACGGATTCGCGTCCTGGGTTCTGGTTCACCTGACGGCGTCGACCCGGAATTTTTCAATTCGGTAGCACCTAGCGATTTGTCAGCGTTCCGCGCAGATAGTCGGATCACAGAGCGACACGCTACTGCTGCGTTTGTGGCGCGACTTACGCGGGATAAGGGCATCCGGGTGCTTCTCACTACTGCGGAGTCACTACCAGAGGTTCAGTTTCTCGTGGTTGGCGATGCCGAACCCACTGATGCGGCGGACGCATCTGTGATCTCGTGTCTTCGTGAGTTACCGAATGTTCGGGTACTGGGTCGGCGGGAAGACGTTCGGGTGATCTACGCGGCGAGCGATTTGCTCCTTCTACCCTCGCGACGTGAGGGTCTGCCAACCGTCGTTCTTGAGGCGTCTGCAACCGGCATTCCAACGGTTGCAATGGACGCCACTGGAGTCCGCGATGTTGTTATCGATATGCATACTGGGCGCCTAATCAAGCAAGGCGCTGATATGGAATTCGTCGCAGCTGTCGCGTCACTCGTTGGCGACCGGGAATTACGTTATCGTCTCGGTAGTCAAGCTCGGGATTTTGTTTCGAATCGATTTTGCCAGAGTACGGTTCGATCGCAGTGGCGAGAGTTTTATCTCGGATCGAGTACTGGTGAATAGTTTTGCGAGGGCGTTGTGACAAATGACACAGCGCGTTGTGTGGGGTGATGTAGGTGATCTCGGTGCTCGGTGCGCGTCTGGCTGGGATGGCGAGGACGCGGCTGATCAGCTCGGCGTGCTCGGGGTGCTGGTTGAATCGGCCCAGGTTTGATGGCTCTCCGTGGTTCGTGGTGAGGGTGCCGGCCGGGTCGTAGCAGTGTGAGGGC
>CAZMDO010000188.1:0-5274 GCA_964564445.1 uncultured Ruaniaceae bacterium
GTGTGGAGAGCATCCTCCCGTTCTATGCGGACGGATCGGATCTGTCCAGAGCAAGGCCTACGGGCAGGCTCACGTGGTCGGCCAGCGCGCGTACTCCTCAGCGAGCGCTGCAGGCAGTCGATCGTCATTGGAGTCGGCGAAATCGGAGTTGGGCAGCAGCGGGTACCACGTCGGCCGGCCGGGGTCGCGGTCGTAGGAGTAGGGACCTAATTCACGGTAGAGCTCGGCGTACTGGGCGACCTTGTCTCTGTCCAACTGCACACCAAGGCCCGGTCCGGTGGGCACTGCCATCTTCCCGTCGACATAGGAACGGAGTCCGCCGATCACCACATCGTCGAGCAAGTGGTGATAGTGCGCGTCGGCAGCGAACGTCAGGTTTGGCAGGGCAGCACCGAGGTGCAGCATCGTGGCCAGCTGGATACCAAGCTCGCCGGAGGAGTGCACGGCCACACCCAGGCTGAACGCCTCACAGATGCCCCCAGCGCGGATGCACGGGCGGATGCCGCCCCAGAACGTGGTGTCCAGCAAGACTACGTCTACCGCTGGGTTAAGCACGTTTGCGGCGAGCTGCTCGAAGTTCACCACCACCGTGTTGGTGGCCAGTGGCACGCGCGTGTTCTCGCGCACCCGGCGCATCCCGGTCAGGGAGTAAACCGGGTCCTCAAGGTAGTCGTTTGGCAGATCCTCGATGGCGCGGGCGAACCGGATGGACTCCTCTGTGCTCAGCGCTCCATTGGGGTCATAGCGGAACCGATCCTCGGGAAAGGCGGCGGCCAGGGCCCTGTAGCCCTCCAGCTCAAAGTCGGTATGGAACACACCCGCCTTGAGCTTGTGTACCCGGAATCCGTACTGCTTCTTCAATCGGGCCGCCTCGGAGACCAACTGGTCGATCGTGCGCACCTCACCGGCGCCGTCCCGGCCGGGGTAGCGATAGAAGAGATAGGAGGCGAACTCCACCTCGTCACGCACTTTGCCGCCGAGCAGATCGTGCACAGGCAGGCCGGTGTCCTGGCCGAGCAGGTCCAGGCAGGCGAACTCAATCGCAGCGAGCAGCTGGGTGCGGTTGTTGTACAAGCTCGCAGTCGGGTTGGCAAGCATGAACCGCAATGCCTCGAGGTTGGCCGGGTCGTGCCCGACCAGGTACGGCTGGAGAGCGAGGATGGCTTGCTCAGCGCTCTGCCCACCACCGCCCATCTCGCCCAGGCCGACGAGACCGTTCGTGGCCTCGACCTCCACGATGGTTCGCACGAAACGCCCCCAATGCGCTCCGTTGGAGTGCCTCAGCGGAGCCTCCAAAGGCACAGTCACGGTGGTCGCCCGGACTTGGCCGATACGAAGTGAACTCATTCCTTCTCCATGTTCTCGTCGAGGCTCGCGCGACTCTTCGGCACTTCGGCAGAGAGGCGGCAGAACCCAGTCAGCTCGCTCCAAAAACAAGGTTTGGAACCCATAGAACGAGATCGGGGAACGCCGCCATCACCAGGAGGACGACGACGATGGCGCCGAAGAATGGCAAGGCGGCGCGGGCGGTGCGCTCTGGCGTGGTCTCAAGAATCTGCGACGTGGTGTACAGGGCAATACCGACCGGCGGGGTCATGATACCGAGCGTGGTGGCCGTCATCATGATGAGCCCAAAGTGCACTGGGTCAATGCCCAACTCGGTGATGACCGGTACCAGGATCGGCGTCATGAGCAGGGCAATCACTGTCGTCTCGATGAACATGCCACACACGAGCAAGAGCACGATGGCAATCAGGATCATCAGGAACTGGTTCTCGGTCACACCAACCAGGAACTCGGACATGCTCTGCGGCACCTGGTCGTACACGATCCCGTAACCGATCGCGCCCGACATGGCGACGAGAATCATAATGATTCCGATGTCTCGGGCCGTGCTCTTGAGAGTTTCGAGGAACCTCGTCCAGGTGAGTTCCTTGTAGACGACGGCGCCAACGAAGATCGCGTAAGCGCAGGCGAAGGCGCCCGACTCCGACGGGGTGAAGATGCCGAACCGGATGCCAGCGATCAGCAGGATCGGGAATCCAAGGGCCCACGCCCCACTCACAGCGGCCTTCCCGACCTCGCCCAGCGTGGCACGCTTGGCCGTCTCTGGAAGATAGTTGCGCCGTTTGGCAGTGATGCGGACCGTGATCATCAGCGCAATCATCATCAGTACGCCGGGAACGAATCCTGCCGCGAAGAGCCGTCCGATCGACACCTGACCGACCGACCCGTAGATGATCAGACCCATACTGGGCGGGATGGTCGCCGTGATCAGCGCCGTGACACCGTTCACCGCAGCCGCATAACCACGTGAGTAGCCACGCTTGACCATGGCAGGACCGAGGATCCGTGACTCCATGGCAGCGTCCGCGTTTGCTGACCCAGAGACACCACCCATGAGCGTGGACAGCACGGTCGAGACCTGAGCCAGGTTTCCGTACATGTGTCCTGTGATCTTGTTGGCGAGGGTGACCAGTCGATCGGTGATTCCCGTGTTGTTCATCAGGTTGCCAGCAAAGACGAAGAGCGGGATCGCCAACAGCGTGAAACTCTGCGAGGCGCTCACGAGACGCTGCGACATGACCTGGAGCGGGACGTCCGGCGTACTCAGGAAGAACACAAGGCCCGTGATACCGATGACAAAAGCAACGGGCATGCCCAGAATGAGTAGCACAACAAATGCGACAGCTGCGATAAGCATGGCTAGATCGCCTCCTGACCCTCAGTGAGCACGGATTCGTCATTTCGACCGGTGATCATCTTCTGGATAAGCGTGATCATGAGGAGGATGCAGCCAACGGGCGCGCTCGCAGCAGCCCAAGCGTAACTGATTCCGATGGTCTGATAGAGCCGTTCCGAGTTGTCCATCGTCAAGAGGAGTCCATACACTGCGATCACGCCGAGGAGGGCGAGGGCAGCCAGGTTGAACAGGTAGTACAGGCCCCACTGGACCTTCCGCGGCAGGTGCTTGAAGACGATGTCGACCCGGATGAAGCCCACTGTCCGAAGCGCCAGGTCGGCGCCGAGAAAGACAATCCAAGCAGTGAGCAGCAGTGAGATCTCGCGCGCCCAGTTGAGCGGGAATCCGACTGAGCGACCGATCGCTGCGGCCAGCACGAGGGCGGTGACCCCGGCGATGAAGAGGGATACCAGCCACTCCTCAAGCTTGCAGAAGATGCGGTAGACGATTCGGAGTTGGTTCATGATCGTCAGGACTTGCCGATCTGCTGCCAGATCTGATCACGCAACTCCGTAAATCCCAGGTCGTCGTATGCCGACTCGGCTGCCTCGATGAATGGCGTCTTGTCTGGTTCATTGATCGTCAGCCCCTCGTCCGTCATGTTCTGCTCGAACTCGGAGGCCGTCTCGATCACGAACTGCGCGTTCTCCGCCGCAGCCTTCTTCGCCTCTTCTGCCAAGATGTCTTGGTACTCCTGCGGAATCGTGCTGAGCCAGGTGTCACCCGCCATGATGAAGTTGGCAAGCTGGAAGTGTTCTGTGCGAGTCATTATCGACACCACCTCGTAGATGGAGTCGGGATAGGCAGAAGTGGATTGAACCTCCACACCGTCGATCGCACCGCTCTGCACAGCGTTGTAGGCGTCGGGCCAGGGCATGTCCACGGGAGTGGCGCCCAACGCGGCGATGGACGTAGACCATACCGGTGCACCAGGCGTGCGGATACGTAGTCCGTTCAGGTCGGTGGGCGCCTCAACGTCAGTATTGGTGTAGAAGTTGCGCGGACCGTCGTACCAGTTGTAGGCCAGGATCCGGATGCCGCTCTGTGCGAACTGCTCGTCGAATGAAGCGAACGTCTCGGTCTCGGTGATCGCCTTGACCTCGTCGTAGTTATTCGCGATATAGGGCATTCCGATGATCCCGATGTCGTGAACGTAGTTCGACATTCGCCCACCATCGGTGAGTACAGCCACGTTGGTTCCCTGGATCGCCTGCTCGATGACATCCTCGTCCGAACCAAGCTGACCGCTAGGGAAGATCTCAATCTTGAGGTCACCGTCGGTTCGCTCGGACACAGCGTCGGCCCACGCCTGGAAACCTTGAACCATCGGCGAGCTGTCCGATAGCTGGGTAGACATCCGTAGGTTGTAACCCGCGCCCGATCCTCCCCCCGACCTTGAGCAAGCAGCGATGGTAGCGGCCAGAGCGCCGGCCCCGCCGAGGGCCATGGCGCTCCGCCTAGAGACGATGAGCTTCTTGGCGTTCGTTCCCATGGTTTCTCTCCTTCAGTGGTGTGTATCGGGCGCTGACAGGGCAGCGCACGTGAGATGACGTCGAGACGCGGCGATCGATGCCGTGACGACGACGCTGACTCTTCTAGAGCGAGATCAGCAGGATCGATGGATCATGACTGGCGTCTCGATCCTGGAGGTCCGACGAGTGAGGGCAACGACTCTGCGGGCGCGCTGGTACCCCGAGCCCGAACGGCCTTTGCCACGTGGTCAAGGTGCGCACGGGCGAGAGCACGTGCCTCAGCACCATCGCCACTGCGGACCGCAGTCACGAGACGCTGGTGCTCGAGGAAGTCTTCGCGGGCATCGCCATGGATGCGGAGAATCTCTCGCTGCTCGTCGCCATGTACCAGGAGAATGGAGTCCAAGACCTCGGCCAGGATCCCGTTACCGCTGGTGGCGGCAAGCGCCCGGTGGATGTCCAGATTCGTTCGCCAGAGTTCGCTGTCGCCGCAGGACACCTGGAACTCGGCAGTCGCCAGCGCCTCCTCCAGCCAGTCAAGGCCACGCGATGCCCTGACCGACGCAGCCAGCTCAGCGATGGCTGGTTCGATGTGCAGGCGTGCCTCGAGCAGTTCAAGGAGCTGCGCTTGATCCGGCATCGTGGAGACGGGATTTGCAAGGACACGCCGGGCAACGTTCGTGCCGACGTAGATCCCAGAACCATGCCGAAACTCGACGACACCGAGCCCCTCCAGTCTGCGGAGGGCCTCCCGCATCGTGGGGACCGCGACGTCGAATCGGGCAGCCAGCGCCTTCAATGAGTCAAGAGGATCTCCTGGCTGCTGTCCGCTCTGGTTGATCATCCGCACGACTGCGCGTGCCAGCTCACCGGACAGCGTTGTGCGGAAACCTTCATCGGCAGACATAATGTCATCTAATCAGTAGACGACCAGAGTCGCCAACCGACTTTGATCGATCGTTATCGACCTGTTATCTGTAGCCCTCCGTCGGTGCCGCGCCCTGGTGCGACCAGTGTCAGCAGGGGGACCTACCCTTGCTCAGGTGGGTGCACTCAGTG
>CAZMDO010000189.1:0-5268 GCA_964564445.1 uncultured Ruaniaceae bacterium
CTCACGCCGGACACCAGCGGCGAGGTGGGGCTGGCGCCCGCCCTCGGCGCGGCGTGGTTCCTCCCCTGCGCGGTGGGCGCGGCGGCCACGCTCACCCTCTGGCGCGCCCGCACCGTCCGGGCCGAGGCGTCGCGACGGACCGCACCTGAGCGCACCTGACCACACCGGACCTGGCGGATCCACCGTTCGATGGATTCGCCCTCCGGGCACTTGGTGACAGACTGTCAGCATGATCTCGAGCACCACCGAGTCCGCGGCCCCCACCCGCCGGGACTGGCTGGGTCTGGCCACCCTCGCGGCAGGGCTGGGCATGATCGTGCTGGACGGCACGATCGTGGCCGTTGCGCTGCCGGTGATCATCACCGACCTGGACCTGGATCTCACCGACGCGCAGTGGGTGAACAGCAGCTACGCCGTGGTGCTCGCCGGTTCGCTGCTGGCCACCGGGAAGCTGGCGGACCGGTGGGGCCGCCGGGCGATGTTCCTCGCCGGACTGGTGGTGTTCATCGCCGGCAGCGCCCTCGCCGCGACCGCCGGCTCCGCGGGCGCACTGATCGGCGCCCGGGTGGTGCAGGCCCTCGGTGCCGCGGGCATCCTCCCCTCGACCCTGTCCACGGTGAACGCCACCTTCCGCGGCCGCTACCGTGCGGCGGCGTTCGGTGTGTGGGGTGCCGTGATCTCCGGTGCGGCGGCCGTAGGCCCGCTCGCCGGCGGCGCCCTGACCAGCTACGCCTCCTGGCGGTGGATCTTCCTGGTGAACGTGCCGGTGTGCGCCGTCGTGCTGCTCGCCGCACTGGCCACCGTCCGCCCCACCCGCGGTGTGGTCACCGGACGTGGTGCGGACGTCGACGGCACCCTGCTGTCCGGGATCGGCCTGGGCGCCCTGGTGTTCGCGGTGATCGAGGGGCCGCGGCTGGGCTGGTGGACCCCGCAGGCCGACCTGACCCTGCTCGGGCGGACCTGGTCGACGAGCGCGCCGGTGTCGGTGGTGCCGGTGCTGCTGGCAGTGGCAGCGGTGTTCCTCGCCCTGTTCGTGGTCTGGGAGCGGCACCGGCGCCGGGTGGGCCGCTCCGCGCTGCTGGACCTCACCCTGTTCCGCCTGCCCACGTTCACCTGGGGGAACCTTACCGCCGCGGCGGTGGCCGTGGGTGAGTTCGCGATCGTGTTCACGCTGCCGCTGTACCTGGTGAACGCGCGCGGGCTGAGCGTGATGTCCGCCGGCTGGGTGCTGGCGGCGATGGCGCTCGGCGCGTTCGTGGCCGGTGCCGCCGCCCGGCACCTGGCCGACCGCATCGGCGCACCCGGGGTCGTGCTGGTCGGCCTGGGGGTCGAGCTGACCGGCATCCTGCTGGTGGTTCTCGCCGCCGGGCCGCAGTCCGCCGCCTGGCTGGTGGCGGCACCGCTGACGCTCTACGGGCTGGGTCTCGGGCTGGCCTCGGCGCAGCTGACCGGTACCGTGCTGCGGGACGTGCCCACCGAGGTCTCCGGGCAAGGGTCGGCCACGCAGAGCACCGTTCGGCAGGTGGGCTCGGCGCTCGGCACGGCCCTGGCGGGCAGCGCGCTGTCCGTGGCGCTCGCGCTCACCCTGCCGGCGGCGCTGTCCGCCGCGGGTCTGGACGGGCAGCGCTTCGACCAGGTGGCCGGCGCCACCCGCACCAGTGCCGGCTCGACGATCGCCCAGCTGCGGGCCGCGGGCGGCGCGAGCCCGTTCGGGCCGGACACCGACCAGGTCGTCGCTGCCCTCACCCAGGGGTTCGCGGACGCGACCCGAGCGACGCTCGCAGTCGCTGCCCTCTTCCTGCTCATCGGGCTGGTGGGTGCGGCGCGGGTGTGGCTGGTGGCGCGGCGCCCGGCCCCGGTCACCGGGTAGGTCGGTGCCGGGCGTTACCGTTGGCCCATGCGGATGCGGGTCAAGCTGCTCGTCTGGGGCGGGCTGGTGCTGGTGTGGGCGGGGGCGCTGGTGCTCGGCTGGGGGAACGTGGAGTCCGGCACGGCGGGCCCGTTGCTCACCCTGGGGTCCGCGCGGGACCTGATCCCGCCGGCGGACCCGGACATCCCGGACTCGACCTACTACGTGACCACCGGGCACCTGCTGACGCTGGTCGCGGTCACCGCGGTGACCGTGCTGCTGCCGCTGGCCGGTGGCCGGCTGCGGTTCGTGGCCGGTCTGGTCACCCTGGCCGCCGGGGGCTGGCTGGCGTACGTCACCTACACCGGCGAGACCGTCGACGGCGGATGGTCACCGCTGGCGGTCTACGTCGCCGCCGGGGTGCTCGCCCTGGTCGCGGTGCTGTACCTGGTCGGCCGTCCGGGCCCGGTGGGTCTGGGCGCCGCCCTGGTCGCCCTGGCTGCTGCCGCGTGGAACACCAATGCCGCGGTGGAGCTGCTGCTGCCGCACGGGCGCCCTGGTCTGGGCTCGATCGCGCTGACGATCGGTTTCCTGCTGGTCGCGGCCGGGTCGTTCGCCGCGCTCGGGGAGCGGCCGCGCCGGCGGCGCCGCTGAGCGCAGCGCCCTATGCCGGCGCGAACGGCCAGATCAGCGGCACCAGCAGGGTGGCGACGAGCACGAACAGGGTGAGCAGCGGCAGGCCGAGCTTCCAGTAGTCGCCGAACCGGTAGGCACCGGGCTCCTGCACCATCAGGTTGGCAGCGGTGGCCACCGGGGTGATGAACGAGGCGGCACCGGCCACGGTGATGCCCATCAGCAGCGGCAGCGGGGAGACCCCGGCGGTGCCCGCCACGGTGACCGCGATCGGGAAGACGATCAGCACGGTGGCCAGGTTCGAGATGAACTGCCCGAGCACCACCACCACGAGCACGATGCCCAGCTGCAGCAGCAGCGGTGAGGCCGCGCCGAGGTTCACGGTGAGCCAGTCGGCGAGCACGTCGGCCAGCCCGCTGGTGCGGATCGCTGTGGACAGCGGCACCATGCCGGCCACGATCAGCAGCGTGGGCAGGTGGATCGCCCGCTGCGCCTGCGGCACGGACAGCACCCGCAGCAGCACCAGCAGCCCGGCCGCCGCGAGGGAGACGATCGCCGCGGGTGCCAGGTCGAGGGCCAGGCACACGCACATCAGCAGCATCACACCGATCGCCAGGTAGGACTGGGTGCCCAGCTCCACCACGAACCGGCGCAGCCGGGAGGGCTCGTCCACCGCCACGATGCCCGGGTGCGCCACCCGCTCCTCGAGCGCCTCCCAGGTGCCGCGGAGCACCAGCACGTCACCAGGCTGCAGGTCCGCGCTGGTCATGCTGCGCCCGGACCGCTGCACCGACTTGACCACCAGGTCGCCGGAGTCGGTCATCATCCCGGGGAACACGTGGTCACCCACGAACGGCGATCGCGGCGGGATGACGATCTCGGTGACGCCGTCGTTGCGGGTGATCGAGGTGTCCCGGTCGGCCAGCCCGTGGTGCTCGGCGAGGGTGAGCACGTGCCGGCTCAGGTCCGCCGGGGCGTCCACCGGCACCCGGGTGGGCAGCAGCCGCGGCCCCCAGAGCACCACGATGGTGATCGTGCCGGCCAGCAGCGGGACGCCCACCAGGGCGAACTCGAAGAAGCCGACCGGGCGGGCACCGGCCTCCTCGGCCAGCTCGGAGACCATCAGGTTGATCGGGGTGCCGAGCAGGGTGAGCATCGACCCGGCATGGGCCGCGAATGCCAGCGGCATGAGGATCTGCGCCGGCGGCTGACCGATCCGGGAAGCCAGCATCACCGCCACCGGGATGAGTGCGGCGACCGCTCCGTTCACACTGATCAGCGCGGTCAGCGCGGCACACAGCAGCATCATCGCGGCCACCACCGCCACCCGGTTCTCGCCCACCCGGCGGGTGAGCTGCTGCCCCGCCCAGGCGGTCACGCCGGAGACGTCGAGCGCCTCGCTGACCACGAACAGTGCCGCCAGGTACACCACGACCGGGTCACCGAAACCGGCGATCGCCTCCTCGAAGCTCACCGCGCCGGTGAGGAACAGCGCCAGTGCCACACCGAGCGCCACGAGGGCCGGTGGCACCTTGTTGCTGATGAAGACGACGATGGCGGTGAGCAGCACCACGAGCGTGGCGATCATCGCAGGCGTCACGGGCTCTCCCTCGCATCGGCTCCTGCCGCCACGCGGGCGAGCGGCCGTCTCCGGTTGTCCAGGTGTAGCGTGAGTGAGGCTACACCGGACGCGCCCACCTTAGGGGAGAGTGCATGAGCACACCGTTGGCTCTGACCGATGTCACCGTGGTCACTGGAGATCGTGACGGCACCGTGCTGCCGGCGCACACCGTGCTGATCGGCCCCGCCGGCACGATCGAGCGTGTCGGCCCGGCCGAGCAGGTTCAGGTACCACCCGGCCACCGGCGGATCGACTCCGCCGGTCGGTTCGTGATGCCGGGGCTGATCAACGCCCACGCCCACCTGTTCTCCGACGGCAAGCCGCTGCCTCCGGTGCTGCTGAACGAACGGGCGGAGAAGGCCGTCACCGTGTTCTTCCGCAGCCCGCCGGGCAAGCGGTACCTGAAAGCACGCACCAAGAACGCCGTGCGCACCCAGCTGAAGACCGGGGTGACCACGATCCGCAGCCTCGGCGACGTGCGCTACGAGGCCGTCCAGGTGGCCGGCGAGATCGAGGCCGGCGAGTACCCCGGCCCGCGCCTGCTGGTCTCCGGTCCGCTGCTCGCGGTCAGTGGCGGGCACGGCGTGCCGCAGATCGCCCTGGTCAGCGACAACCCGTGGGACGCGCGCCGGAACGTGCGCATCAACCTGCGCCACGGCGTCACCGCGATCAAGATCTCCGCCACCGGCGGGGTCACCGACGCCCGCACGATCGGCGAGGCGGGCCGCCCGCAGATGACCGAGGAGGAGATGCGCGCGATCTGCGCGGAGGCGCACAACGCCGGCGTGCTGGTCGCAGCGCACGCGCAGAGCAAGGAGGGCATCCTGGCCGCACTGCGGGCGGGGGTGGACACCATCGAGCACGGCGCCACCCTCACCCCGGAGATCATCGACCTGTTCCATGCCAACCCGCTCGCCCTGCACGGCTCCTCCGCGCTGGTGCCCACCCTGCAGGCGTGCCTGCCGCTGGTGCGCCTGGACGCAGAGGCGACCGGGATCACCGCGGTGAACAAGGCCAACGCCGAGATCATCCTGACCGAGATGCTCTCCGGGCTACGCACCGCCGTCGAGAACGACGTGACGATCGGGATGGGCACGGACTCGGCCCTGACCTACGTGACCCACTACAACACCTGGCGCGAGCTGGACTACCTGATCCGGCACGG
>CAZMDO010000190.1:0-5240 GCA_964564445.1 uncultured Ruaniaceae bacterium
AGCCGGTCGGCTCGACCATCCTGCTGCTGTGCGCGGGCCTGTGGGGCCTGACCGGCGGCTACCTGGCGCTGGTCAGCCGCCGCATCGACGCCCGGCCGGAGGACGACCCGGTGGCCGAGGTCTCCGACGGTGCCGGCGAGTACGGCACGTTCTCCCCGTGGAGCTGGTGGCCGCTGGTGATCGCCGTCGGGGTGGGGTTCGTGTTCCTCGGGGTGGCGATCGGCTGGTGGCTGAGCGGCATCGGAGCGGTCGTGGGCCTGGGCGGCCTGGTCGGGCACGTGATGGAGTACAACCGCGGCCCGCACGCGCACTGAGGCGCTGGGGACCCCCTGGTGCCCCCACTGGGACTCGAACCCAGACTGAACCGATTTTAAGTCGGCTGCCTCTGCCGATTGGGCTATGGGGGCCGCTGCGATCCTACGGCCCTCAGCGGCTCCAGCCGGGCCCACCCGCGGCGGTTACTTCTTCACCGGCGCCTTGTTCGGCCGGCTCACCCGGCCCGCCGCGGCGGCGATGAACGCCTCGCGCGGGCTCTGCAGCGACCCGAGCGCCACCATCTCCCGGTTGAACACCAGGGCGGTGGTCCAGTCCAGCAGGATGCGTGCCTTGCGGTTCAGGCTGGGCATCGCCCACATGTGGTAGGTGCGGTGCATGAACCAGGCGAGCGGGCCGCGGAACTTGATCCCCTGGATCTGCGCCACGCCCTTGTACAGGCCGAGCGAGGCCACGGTGCCCATGTTCTGGTGCGAGTAGTCGGTGACCGGCTCCCCGGAGAGGAACCGGACGATGTTGTCGCCCAGGTGACGGGCCTGGCGCACGGCGTGCTGCGCCGTCGGGCCGCAGAGCTTGTCCGGCTCCCCCGTGGACAGGTCCGGGACGGCGGCGCAGTCGCCGGCGGCCCACGCCCCCGGCACGATCTCGCCCTCGGCGTCGACCACCTGCAGGGTGGCCAGGGTGCGCACCCGACCCTGGGAGTCGATCGGCAGGTCGGAGTCGGCGATCACCGGGTTGGCCTTCACCCCGGCGGTCCACACCAGGGTGTCAGAGTCGAACTCGTCGCCGTCGGAGCAGACCATGTGCCCGTCCTCGGCGGAGTTGAGGAAGGTGTTCAGCTTGATCTCGATGCCGCGGCGGCGCAGCTGCTCCAGGGCGTAGCCACCGAGCTCGTCACCGACCTCGGGCAGGATCCGTCGGCTGCCCTCGATGAGCACGAACCGCATGTCCTCGGGGCGGATGGAGTCGAAGTCCTTGCACGCGGCGCGGGCCATGTCCTCGATCTCACCGATCGCCTCGATGCCGGCGAAGCCACCGCCCACGAAGGTGAAGGTGAGCATCCGGCGGCGCGCCTCGGGGTCCCAGGTGGAGGCGGCGACGTCCATCTTGTTCAGCACCTGGTTGCGCAGCGCGATGGCCTCTTCGATCTGCTTGAAGCCGATGCCGTTCTCCGCCAGCCCCGGGATGGGCAGCACCCGGGCGACGGCGCCGAGCGCGACCACCACGTGGTCGTAGGAGACGTCGTAGGACTCCCCCTCGACCGGGGTGATCGTGGCCTTGCGGGCGCCGTGGTCCAGGTGGGTGACCCGGCCGGAGAGCACCGTGGCGCCGCGGAGCAGCCGGCGGTGCGGGGCGACCACGTGCCGCGGTTCGATCGACCCGGCGGCGGCCTCCGGCAGGAACGGCTGGTAGGTCATGTACGAGCGCGGGTCCACCACCACGATCGCGGCCTCGCGCCGGCCCATCCGCTTGCGGATCTGCAGGGCGGTGAACAGGCCGACGTAGCCACCGCCGAGGACGAGGATCCGTGGGACCTTGCGGGTCCGCTCGGCGCGGGCACTGCTGGTGGGTGCATGCGTCATACCTCCACTCTAGAGCGGCATGACTCGCCCGCGAGCGTGTGATTGCCCACGCTTGGGGCGCCGATCCGCGACCTGGTGCGGATCGCGGGGGCCTCGGCGTGCGGAGCACCACAGCATCCCGACGGTGGGCCTCACCGGTCCCGGGCGCGCAGCAGCACGGCGTCGAGCATCTCCTCGGTGAGCCGCCCGGTGAAGGTGTTCTGCTGGGACACGTGGTAGCAGCCGAGCAGGTGCACCGGCGCCGGCGACCGGCCGCGGCGGGTCGGCGGGGTGACCAGCGCCTCGGCGCCGTGCCCGAACTTCGGCAGCGGCCGGGGCACCTGCCAACCGAGCCGGCGCAGCGCGGCCAGGGTGGCCTGCCAGCCGATCCCGCCGAGGGCGACGATCGCGGTCAGCGTCGGGGTGAGCAGCTCGATCTCGCGGTCCAGCCAGGGGGCGCAGGTGTGCCGCTCGGTGGTGCTGGGCTTGTTGTCCGGCGGCGCACAGCGCACTGCGGCGACCATCCGGGCGCCGGTGAGCGTCAGCCCGTCGGCGGCGTCCACGCTGAGCGGCTGGTTGGCGTAGCCGACCCGGTGCAGGGCGGCGAAGATCCAGTCCCCGGACCGGTCACCGGTGAACACCCGCCCGGTGCGGTTCGCCCCGTGCGCCGCCGGGGCCAGGCCGACCAGCAGCAGGTGGGCGCGCGGGTCGCCGAACCCGGGCGCGGGCCGCCCCCAGTACGGTTCGTCGGCGAACGCACGTCGACGGCGGTGGGCCACCTCCTCGCGCCAGGCCACCAGCCGTGGGCACGCCCGGCACACGCTGGAGCGGGCGTCGAGCACCTCCAGGCTGCGGGCGGAGGCGGCCAGCCGGGCCACCTGGTCGGCGTCCGTGGCGCGGGTGGTCCGGGGCGCGGCCGGGTCTCCGGGCCAGCCGGTGCCGGGCGGCACCGGCGAGGGGTACAGCTCCCCCGTGCGGGGGTGGGGCAGCAGCTCGCTCACGACGGCGTCACGCGGGGTCGGTCACGTCCGCCACCTGGGCGCGCAGGTGCTCGGCCAGGGCGTCGCCGTCCACGGTGGCCGCGACCCCGTGCGCGCCGCCGCCGATGGAGACCGTGCGCCCGCGGATGCGTTCGTCGGCGACCACGGGCCACGCGTGCTGGGCGCCGAACGGGGTGATGGTGCCGCGCTCATAACCGGTGACCTCCTTGGCGGTGGCCGCGTCCGGCATGGACAGCCGGTTCACGCCGAGCAGGGTGCGCAGCTTCGGCCAGGAGATGGTGCGGTCCCCGGGCACGAGCACGAACAGGTAGTCGCCCTCGCCCCGGCGCACCACCATGGTCTTGATGATGTCGGCGGGGTCCACCCCGCGCGCGGCTGCGGCCTCCGCCAGCGAGCGGACCGGTCCGTGCCGGGTGACCTGGTGGGCCAGCCCGGAGGCGGCGAGCGCTTCGGTCGCCGGGGTGGGCGCGGCGTTCTCGGTCATCTGTGCACTGTACCGAGCCGGCGCGGTCACCCCCGGGCGGGCACCTGGCTCAGCGCCCGCTCCACCGCGGCACGCACCGCGTGGTCCTCGGCCCCCGCGGCGCGAGCCACCCGGACGAGCTGCTCAGCCGCCCGGGCGATCCCACCCGGGTCGGCCGGCGCCACTGCGGCCGCCTGCACCCGGGTGCCGGCCCCGCGCCGGGAGTGCAGCACCCCCGCCTCCTCCAGCTCCCGGTAGGCGCGGGCCACGGTGCCGGGTGCCACGCCCAGGTCGGCGGCGAGCTGGCGGATCGGCGGCACCCGGTCGCCGGTGGCCAGCGCACCGGTGTGCACCAGGGCGAGCAGCTGGCGGCGCAGCTGTTCGTAGGCCGGGGTGGGGTCGGCGTCGTCGATGCGGACCTGCATGCTCACGCTCCGCCCGCAGCACCGGAGGTCACGCCGCCGGGAGCGGCCGGGGCGGCCACACGCAGCACCGACCGGAGCAGGGCCCCCGTCGCGGCGGCAGCGAGCAGCAGTGCCACCACCACGGTGGCGAGGGCGAGGCGCACCCACGCGGGGCCGTCCGGTCCCAGCGCCACCGGCAGGATGCTGAACAGCATCAGCCCAGCTGCGGTCGCCGCGGTGGCCAGGGCGAGGACCGTCAGCGTGACGGCCACCCCGCCGCGGCGCAGCCGGTCGTCCTCGGCAGCCACGCTCTCCCCCAGCGCACCGCGCGGGCGGGCCACCGTCAGGTGCAGGCTGGCAGCGGTGAGCACGAGCAGCACGGCGAAGGCGACCCCAACCGGCAGCAGGTAGAACGGCCCCGGCCACGGGGTGCGGGTGCTGGTGCAGCCCGGCCCGCAGGAGTAGGTCAGCCCGCGCCCGCTCGCGTCCGCGAGCAGGCTGGTGAGCACGCCGGTGGCCAGGAGCGCCAGCAGCGCCCCGGCGAGCAGGCCGGCACCCCAGGTGGGCAGGTACCGGCGCAACGTGCGCACCTCCAGGTTCGCTCCGCCGTCGCGCAGGACGGAGGCGCTCACCAGCTCTGCCGCGACACCGGCGATCACCCACACCGTGGCGGCGACCACCGGGGCCAGCGCCAGCCCCTGGCCGTAGCGGCCGACCTCGTCCACGTCCAGGATCACCCGCACCGCCAGCACCGCCGCCAGCACCCGCGCCATGGTGACCACCCGGCGCACCCGGCGGATCCCGTGGTGGTCGCTGCCCGAGGTGCTGCGCAGGCCGACCACAGCGATCACCACCACGAGCGCCACCGCGGCCACGAGCACGAACGCGAACGCCGTCCAGACCGACATCACCGACTCCCTCTCCGCCGCGGGCGTGCCCCGCACCCGGGACCGGGCGGTGGGCGACCGCACAACTTGTACCGAGATACTG
This sequence comes from uncultured Ruaniaceae bacterium, assembly GCA_964564445.1. Classification (GTDB taxonomy): domain Bacteria; phylum Actinomycetota; class Actinomycetes; order Actinomycetales; family Beutenbergiaceae; genus Ruania. Next base: position 4,694 of record CAZMDO010000190.1, read on the forward strand.
ATACAAGACCTCGTTTGTGTCAAATGATCGGTACAAACGAGCGGGCGGTACCTGACCCGTTCGACGAGCGTTCCAGCGCCGGAGGCCGTAGCGTCACGGAAGCAGAGGACGCCTGGAGGGAGACGGTCGTGGAGGACAAGCCGGCGGTCAGCCGCCTGAACGCCCGCGTGGTCGGGATCTGCATCGCCGCAGCGCTCGGTGGGTTCCTGTTCGGGTTCGACACGGCGGTGATCAACGGCGCCGTGGACGCCCTGGCGGGCCAGTTCGAGCTCGGGCCGGGCCTGAAGGGCTTCGCGGTCTCCTCGGCGCTGATCGGCTGCGCCGTGGGTGCCTGGTTCGCCGGGCCGGTGGCGAACAAGCTCGGCCGGGTGCCCACGATGATCATCGCCTCGGTGATGTTCTTCGTCTCCGCGGTCGGCTCCGGGCTCGCCTTCGGCGTGGTGGACCTGATCATCTGGCGGGTGATCGGCGGTTTCGGCGTCGGCGCCGCCTCGGTGATCGCCCCGGCCTACATCGCCGAGGTCTCCCCCGCGCGGGTGCGCGGCCG
>CAZMDO010000191.1:0-5238 GCA_964564445.1 uncultured Ruaniaceae bacterium
GGCGGTCAGTAGGCGCCGAGGCGGACCCGCACGCTCTGGTCGCGGTCGGCGTCCGGGGTCAGGGTGAGCACACCGATGAGGTTGCCGTCGCTGGCGTGCCCGGCCAGGGTGGCACTGGCGAGCACGGGGCCGCCGGTGACCTCCACGGCGGCGGCCTCGGCCAGGCCGAGGTCGGCGTCGTCACCCACCGCCACGGTGGTACCGGCGGGCACCGTGGCCTCGGTGGTCTCTCCGGCCTGCCCATCGGCCCCGACCGGGCGGACGCCCACCTCCACGTCCTCCTCGGTGGGGTTGGTCAGCACGACCTCGGCGCGGTCCACCAGCGTGCCGAGACCCGCCAGGGGTAGCAGCCCGTGCGTCGCCGGTTCGGTGGCCGGCACCCAGGCCCGGTCGGCCACCGGCTGGTCCGGGTCGAGCTCGCCCGCCTGCCCGGTGCGGGAGACCAGCACGGAACCGGTGACCGGTTGGTCGGAGTGCACGGCGATGCTCGAGTACCCGGTCTCGATACCGTCCAGGCTGACGTCGGTCACGGTGTGCGGGTCGATCTGCAGGTCCTGCGCACCGGCGAGCGGGGTGCGGCCCTGCGGGCCGAGCACGTCGAGGGCCACGGTGGCCACCTCGTCGCCGGGGTTGAGCAGGCGCACCGAGGCCGCACCGCTGCTGTTGATCGGCACCGGTCCGATCTGCACCTCCTCCGCCGGGGCCACGGTCGGCGTCACGGTCGCGGTCCCGGCGGGCACCAGCCCGTTCAGCACGGTGTCCTGGATGCTGGCGGCCACGGCACCGCCGTCCACGCTCACGTGCACGGCCAACCGGGGCTCCATCGAGAGCGACTCGAGCAGCACCTGACGGGAGTCGTTCGCCGGGATCGTCACCGTCTCCGGCTGCTCGAGCAGACCGGTGGCACCCCACAGCTGTGCGGTGACCTCCACCGGTGAGCGCCCGGGGTTGGCGAGGGTGAGCCGGGCGCTGGAGCCGGGTTCGGTCTGCCCGCCCACCAGCCAGGACGTCGGCGACGGCTGCATGCACGAGCCGGCGGCCAGGCCGCGCAGGTCCCCGGTGTCGCTGCGCGCCAGGGCTGCCCCCGCGGCCAGTGCGGCGTGGCCGTCGGCGGGGGCCGCCTCCAGCCGCACCGGTGCCGGCTCGGTGCTGCGGTGCAGCCGGACGTCACCGGCCGCGGGTACCTCCTCCGGCTCCTCATCCCCCACGGGTCCGGCGGTCGCGGCCGCCGCGGGCCCGTCGCGACCCACCACGACCACCTGGCTGACCAGCTGAGCCTCGGCTCCTCCGGTGCCGAACTGCTCGTCGTAGTCGATGTCGCCGCCGTCGCCGGTCGGCACGACCGGCGCGGGCGGGCACACCAGGGTCAGGGTGCCTGCGCCGACGTCCACCGCGGGCGGCTGGACGTTCACCGCCTCGGGCGCCGGCCACAGCAGCCCACCGGCCACCCCGGCTCCGGCTAGTGCCACCACGCCGAGCCCGGTCACGGCGCGGGCGACCACCCCGAGCGCGGCGCGGAGCCGTCCTCCTTCTGCCATCAGGTGACCTCCCCACGGCGCCGCCTGGTCGGCAGCGCGAGCAGCACGGTGAGCACCCCGATGACCACCGCGGTCACCCGCCACGGCCCGACCCACAGCGGCCGGTGGTGCAGCACGAGGTCACCGGTGGCGCCGTCGGGCACGAAGAAGGTCTGGCGCCACTCGTCCTCACCCGCACGCAGCGGCGTGCCGCCGAGCCAGGCGCGCCACGCGGGGTCGGCCCGGTCGGCCATGACCACGGTCCGCTCCCGCCCTTCCGCGGTGATCTGCCCGCCCAGGTGGGCAGGGCTGGCGGGGACGTTCTGGATCCACGAGCCGTCACCGGCCCGGACCTGGATGCGGGCGATCGCCGAGTCGGCGGCTCCCTCCCCCAGGCTCACCCGCCAGATCACCCCGGCGCTGTTCTCGGTCACCCGGTCCAGACCGGGCACGGCATCCAGCTCGGCGATGATCGCGGAACGGGCGGAGGTGTCCACCGCTGCAGCACCGATCACGGTGGAGTCCTCGGGAGGCACGATCACCACACCCACGGCGTGCCGGGCGAGGCCCTCGGCGGCGTCCTCGCTGGCACCGCTGACCAGCCCGGCCACCAGGTCGGCCAGTGCGGCGTCGGCCGCATCGCGGCTGTCGTCCGCGGCGGCGGCCCAGCGCTGGACCTGAACCGTGGTAGCGGTGTCGGTGAGCTGGGGACCGTTCCCCCGCCACAGCCGGGCATCCAGCCCGGCGGTGGTGGCGGTGAGCATGAGCACCCGCGACTGCTGCTCGGAGCTCTGCAGCTCCAGCCCGAGCGCCGGCACCGGGTCGACCCCCCGGGCACCGATCAGCAACAGGTGCTGGTCCGCCGTACCGGCACGCTCGGCCAGCATCTGGCTGGTGTACCCGGTGGCACTGACGGCCAGGGTGAGCAGCACCACCACGGTGGCGAGAGCAGCGCTGACCTGCCGCCAGCCGAAGCTGGCGCGGCTGAGGGTGCCGCGCAGCCCGTCAGCGGAGGCGAGCACGGCGACCAACAACCCCGCGAGCACGAGCGAGGTCCCCGGACCGGCCCATCCGTGCACCACCTGGTCGCTGCCCTCGCTCCCGGGACCGATACCGACCGCCACCCGCGAGCTGGCAAGGGCCGCGACCAGACCGACGGCCGCCACCAGCCAGCCGATACGGACGCTGCGGGCGCGGCCGGCGCCGCGGAACAGCGCGGCGAGGGCGCCGAGGAGGATGACCGCGGTACCGGCGAGCGGGAGCCAGCCGGCCACGGGATCCGGGACGATCGTCGCCGCCACCGGCTCCTCCGGCCAGCCGAGCAGCTGCAGCCAGGCCGGTCCGGGGTCGCTGGGCAGCGGCACGCCGGGGTCGGCGAACAGCACGCGCCATCCGTGGTCGGTGCCGCCGGCGTGGACGAGCAGGGGGGTGAGCGCCACGACCGCGGGCAGCAGCACCAGCACGAGGCGGGCGCGGCTAGCCGGCAGGCGCCGGCGTCGACCGAGCGCCAGGGCGAGGAGCACGGCGGCGAGCACGCCGGCGCCGAGCAGCACCGGTGCGCCGCTGACCACCACGGTCAGGGCCAGGCCGGCGGCAGCCGCTGCGCCGAGGGAGCCGGCCCGGGACACGCGGGCGACCACCGCGGCGCGGGGCCGGTCCGCCTCGTCCGCCCCTTCGTAGGGGCTGGCGGTGTTGGAAGGGATCGGGTCCATCCCGGCCCAGACCCGGCCCGACGGCGCAGCCTTGCCGCTGGTCTTGCCGGTCACCGTCCGGGGGCGTCCCTGGGCATCCGGTCCGGAGGTGGTCACCTCGTCGGTGCCGGTCCCCTCCTCAGGTTCGCGGCGAGCCACCCGGGCGAGCGCCGCGAGCCGGGCACGCTTCACCTCCCGGGCGGACTTCCCGGCCCGGGAGGAGGTTCGTCGCGGCAGCCGCTGCGCCCCCACCATGCCGGAGACCACCACGTCCCTGCGGTCCAGGCCGAGGCTCCGGACGACGCCGAGGAGCACCAGCGGCAGGACGATGTGGGCCACCACAGCCCCCAATCGCCCGGCACCGAGCCCGAGCAGGAGCGTGGGCGCGAGCGACCAGGCGAGCGCCGCCCAAGCCCGCAGCAGCACCGAGCGGGTGGCTGCGCCGGCGGCGAACCAGCCGGTCAGCGCTGCCAGCGGCAGCGCCAGCGCGAGCACGAGGGACACGGTCACGCTGACCGGCACGCCGAGCGGGCCGCCGGTCAGGCCGGAGAGTGCGGTGAGCACGAGCAGGAACGGGTCGGGCGGGCCAGCGTGCCCGTCCCCTGCGGTGATCCAGGAGGAGGTCGCAACCCGCCAGAGCTCGGTGAAGGTCGCATCGACCGGCAGCAGCGCCCCGCCGATGAGGTCCCCGGAGAACGCGGTCGGCACGATGGTGAGCAGGCTGAGCACCGCAGCGATGAGCAGCACCGCGCCCAGGGTGAGCCTGCGGCGGCGCGCCACCACGGCCCGCTCGGCGATCTCCAGCTCACTGGGGGTACGGGCGGCGCGGCGGGCGGCGGCGGCCTGCAGCCGTCGGTCGCGGCGCAACCGCGCCACCTCGCCCCAGGTGGCCTGCAGCGGGCGCAACCGTCGCTGCGGGACCCGGCGGGTGCGCTTGGCCCGGCCCCGGGCGCGGACGATGGCACGCGGGTGGGAGAGCACGACGAGCGGGGCGAGGAGCTCGGCCAGCGCCAGGCCGAGCTCTTTGGTGCTGACCCGCCAGAGCGAGCGCAGCGGCGCGACCAGCAGGGCGAGCAGAGCCAGGACGCCGACCGCAGCAGCCGGTGCGGAGGTGAGCCGCAGGTGCAGCAGAGCCTCCCGGCGGGCTCGGAAGGAGCGGCGGGTGTCCGAGGGGGTGTCGGGCGCGTCCCGCCAGCCCCGGTACCCGGCGCGGGCGTGCCGGACCACGGCTCGAGGGACGACCACCACCCGGTGACCGGCCAGGCGGGCTCGCTGGCTGAGGTCGCGGCCGTCCTCGAACGGGCCGAGCACCGGGTCCGGCCCGCCGAGGCGGCGCCACAGGCTCAGCTCGACCAGCATGCCCGCGGTGCCGACGGCCAGCACGTCATCGGTGCCGTCGTGCTGGCCCTGGTCGATCTCACCGTCCTCGATCCCGGTGAACCTGCGTCCCCAGCGGGTGGCGCGCACCCCCACCGAGATCAGCTGGTCGGGATCGTCCCACTCCACCTGCTTGGCACCGGCCACCGAGATCGAGTTGCTCACGTCCACGGCGGTGAGCAGGTGCTCCAGCGCCTGCGGGGCCGGCGCGGAGTCGTCGTGCAACAGCCACAACCACTGCCGCCCGGCGGGCTCGGAGCCGGAGGAGGCTGCACCCTCGTCCACGGCGCGGAGCACTCGCCGCACGGCAGCGCCGAACGTCGGGGCGCCCGGGACGGGCACCACACGCACCCGGTCCGCGTCCAGACCCGAGTCGGTCACCAGCGCGTCCCACGCCTCAGCGGTCGCGTCCCGGTCCTGGTCGAGCGCTCCGAGAAGCACCTGGCCCACCGGACGGGTCTGCTCGGCCAGCGCCGCCAGGGTCTGTGGCAGGTAGGGCGAGTCGGCTCTGCCCACCACCAGCACCCGCAGATCAGTCCCGCGGGTGGTCATGACGTCATCGGTGCCTCGACGCCCCCCAGAGCGTCAGGTCCGGCCGTCACATGGCGCGGCGCTTGAGCTTGCGCCGCTCGCGTTCGGACAGGCCACCCCAG
>CAZMDO010000192.1:0-5231 GCA_964564445.1 uncultured Ruaniaceae bacterium
TGGCCCAGGTCCTCGGCCAGCCACACCGGGTCCGGCCGGGTGAGCAGCTCCTTGGACAGCGGCGGGCGGTCATACGGCGGGTGCACCTCGGCGCCGATCAGCTCCAGGTGCCCGGTGTACCCGGCGGCGCGCAGCTCGGCCACCGTGCGCAGCCCCGCCAGGCCCGCGCCGACCACCAGGACTCGGTCCGGATGAGCAGCAGTCGTCACCCCTTCACGGTACCGCCGGTAGGCTCGCAGTCGATGAGCAGAACCACGCCCGCCCCGGCCGGCACCCTCCGGCGACGGCGGCGCCCGGCGATGTGGGTCGCCCTCGCCGGGATCGTGCTGGCGGTGCTGGCCACGTTCGCCCTCGGGCCACGGGTCGGCGGGGTGGTGCTCGCGGTGGAGCTGGTGGCCCTCGGCTTCGTCCGTGCGGTCGCCCGCCGGGCCCCCTACGGCATCTCGGCGCGCTCGCGGGCCTTCGACGTCACTGTGCTGATGGGCGGCGGGGTGGTGATCGCCGTGCTCGCGCTCACCGCGCAGAACATGTGAGCGCCACCGCGATCTCCTCCGCGATGTCGTACCCCTCCTGCATCCCGACCTCCATCCCGGAGCCGAGGATCGCATCCCGTGTCTGCGTCGAACCGCACACCGTGAGCAGCTCGAGGGTGGTGCGTCCGGACTGCTCGGTGAAGGAGTAGGTGTTCAGCGGTGGCGGTTCGTCACCGGCCGGTGCACCCTCGAACACCTCCGTGCAGGAGAACCGTTCACCGGGCACGATCTCCCGGTACTCACCGTGGAAGCCGACCTCCTGGCCGCCGGCGAGGAGCACGTAGCGCCACCTGCCGCCCACGCGCAGGTCGACCTCCACCGACGTCACCGTGCCCTGCCGCCCCGCCCACCACCGCGTGATCAGCTCGGGCTCGGTGAACACCCGGTACACCAGGGCACGCGGAGCGTTGAACGTCCTGGTGATCAGGATCTCGGTCTCGCTGGGCACGGTGACCACGGCTGAGCCCTTGGTCGTTGCTGGCACGCTCATCTCACTCACTCTCCTGCAGCTCGGCGAGGACGGCGTCGACCGCTGGTGAGGAAACCTGCTGGTGCTGCAGCCCCAGCGATGTTCCTCACGAGTCGGAGGTGCGCGGGCGCTCCTCGTCGTAGTCCGCAGTGGCGTCGTAGTCCTCGGTGAACGCGTCGTCCCGGGACGGGGTGGCCGCTGGGATGCCGGTGGGGTCCTCGGCCGCAGGCTCGGCGGCGTCGTCGGTCTCCTCCTCGTCGAGCTCCACCCGGTGCGCGGGGTCCTCGTCGGCCAGGTCGGCGGTGTCGTCGTCCTCCTCGTCCTGGTCATAGCGATCCTCATAGACCGGCAGCGGGTCCGGGGCGAACACGGTGACCAGCAGCGCGGCGATCGCGCCACCGACCAGCGGCGCCACCCAGAACAGCCACAGCTGACCCAGCGCCCAGCTCTCGGAGAAGATCGCCCCGGCGGTGGCCCGCGCCGGGTTCAGCGCCCCGCCGCTGAGGGAGTAGGCGGTGACCGAGAGCGCGCCGTAGGCGAGGCCGGTGACCACGGCCGCCGGCACCCGCCCGCCACCGGTCCACCGGCGCGCCATCAGCGCCACGCCCACGAACAGCGCGGTGGCCACCGTCTCGATGAGCAGCACCTGCACCAGCTCCACCGAGACCGCGCCGCTGGAGACCCGGCCCACCATGGAGTGCTCGCCGAAGCCGCTGGCGTTCGTGGTGAACATCGCCTTCTGCGAGGCGGCGCCGACCGCGGTGGGCAGCCCGGTGGGCATGGTCAGGTAGAGCAGCCCGGCCGCGGCGGCACCGCCGACCAGCTGGCCCACCCAGTAGACCAGCACGTCCCTCCAGGCGGTGCGGCCGGTGATCGCCGAGCCGAGCGTGACGGCCGGGTTGAAGTGCCCGCCGGAGACGTGCCCGAACAGCGCCACCGCCACCAGCAGCGCCACCCCCCAGGAGAGCAGCCGCAGCGACTCGTCCGGGTTCACGGTCACGCCGGTGTACAGCGCCACCCCGAACCCGATGAACACCAGCAGGAAGGTGCCCAGGGTCTCGGCGGCGAAGCGGGTGAACAGCCCGGCGGTCGGCCGGTCGGTGTGGTGGTCGTCGAGATCGTCGAGGTCGTCGACCATGTCGGTCTGGCTGGTCATGCGGAGTCCCGTCAACAAGGAGGTGGTGGACGCCCCGATCCTTGCAGACAACTCTGGGAGGTTGCTGAGAGGCGCTCAGCGGCGCTCGCGCTGCGGCTCGCTGCCACCCAGCCCATGGTCGGTCGGCTCCCTGCCGGCCCGTTCGCCGCCGGCCACATCGTCGACGGCGTGGCGCTGCCGGCTCAGGTAGGCACGTTCCGCTGGTGTGGTGCACAGGGCGATCGCCCGGTCGTAGGCGGCACCCGCCGCCGCCGCCCGCCCGGCGAGGAGGAGCAGGTGCGCCCGGGTCGCCCAGGCGGGCTGGAACGACACCGACGGCGGCACCCGTGCATCGAGGAAGTCGAGCGCGACGTCTGGTCCGTCCGTCTCGCCGAGCACCGCGGCCAGTGCGGCGGCACCGCCATGGCTGGGAGCGAGGCGGTGCAGGGCCAGGTGCAGCTGTTTCAACGTCGGCCAGTCCGGGGTGCCACCGGGCCGGCGGGCGCAGTGCGTCGCTTGGATCGCCGCCTCCAGCTGGAACCTGCCCACGCTGCGCCGGGCGTGCGCGGCCCGCAGGTGCTCGTGCGCACGCCCGATGAGCGTGTGGTCCCACCGGCGCGGGTCCTGATCGGCGAGCGGGACGAACCGGCCGGTGGTGTCGGCGCGGGTGGCGGCCCGGGCGGCCGACAGCAGCACCATCGCCGCCAGCCCGCGCACCTCCGGGTCGTCGGGGGCCACGGTGGCGAGCACCTCCGCCAGCTGCAGAGCCTCCGGTGGCAGCGGTCGAGGCTGCGGGTCCGCGCTCGCCCACTCGATCACGTACGCCCCGTAGACCGCCTCCAGCACCGCACCCATCCGCGCCGGAAGCACGGACCGGTCCGGGATCGCGAACGGCAGCCGGGCCGCCTTGATCCGCCGCTTGGCGCGCACCAGCCGGGTGGCCATCGTCGCGGCCGGCACCACGAATGCTGCGCCGACCTGGGCGGCGGTGAACCCGAGCACCGTGTTCAGCATCAACGGCGCGCGCACGCCGGGGTCGATCGCCGGGTGCGCGCAGAGCAGCATCAGCTCCAGCCGCCGGTCGCCCACCGCGTCCGGGTCCACCTCGTCGGCCACGCCGGTCAGCCGGCCGTGCCGGTCCACGTCCAGCAGCGTCGTCCGGCGTGCTTCGGCGGACCGCCACCGGTCCCGCTGCCGGTTCCGTGCGACGGTGAGCAGCCATGCCTGCGGCCGGTCCGGCACGCCCCGCTCCGGCCAGGACCGCAGCGCCTGCTCCAGCGCCTGCTCCAGGGCGTCCCCGAGCGCGTCCTGTGCGGCCGCCAGGTCACCGTCGGCGGCCGCGAGCAGCGCGACGAGCCGGCCGTACCCGTCCCGCGCCGCAGCTGCGGCCGCCTCAGCCGCGGGCGAGCCGGCCCCGCCGGCCACCCCGGCCCCGCCGGCCACCCCGGCCGCACCCGGCGATCCGGTCACGCCGGGCCGTGCGCCGTCCATGTCCCGCCGACCAGCGACGTCGCCACCGGCCGGACCTCCACCGACCCATAGCTGGCTCCCGGGCACTTCTCCGCCCAGGCCAGCGCGGCGTCGGCATCCGGCACGTCCAGGACGAAGACGCCGGCCAGCGCCTCCTTGGTCTCGGCGAACGGACCGTCCTGCACCTGGGTGGAGCCATGACGACGGGTGAGGGTGGTGGTGGCGTCGCTGGGCTGCAGGATGTCGGTGCCGACGAGCACACCGGCCTCCTGCAGGGCCTTGCCGTAGGCGTCGAAGAGACCCTCCATCTCGGCGAGCGCATCCTCCGGAATCTCTCCGGGTGCCGGTTCCCGGTTGTGCAGCAGCAGTGCGTAACGCATCGTGTTCTCCTTCGTCGTCCTCCAGTGTGACCACCCGGGGAGCGGGTGGCACGGTGATGACGATCCAGCCGGCCCGGGATCGCCACCCCGGGGCGACGAGATATCTCGATGTCGAGTAATCTGTGGGCACACCGAGGTCGAGATTTGAGGAGCCCACCATGACTCAGCCCGTCAACGTGACCGTCACCGGCGCCGCCGGGCAGATCGGGTACGCCCTGCTGTTCCGGATCGCCTCCGGCCAGCTGCTCGGCCCGGACACCCCGGTCAAGCTGCGCCTGCTGGAGATCCCGCAGGGCGTGAAGGCGGCCGAGGGCACCGCGATGGAGCTCGACGACTGCGCCTTCCCGCTGCTCGCCGGGATCGACATCTTCGACGACCCGACCGCCGGCTTCGAGGGCACCAACGTGGCGCTGCTGGTCGGCGCCCGCCCGCGCGGACCGGGTATGGAGCGCGGCGACCTGCTCGAGGCGAACGGCGGCATCTTCGGCCCCCAGGGTGCGGCGATCAACGCCGGTGCCGCCGACGACGTCAAGGTCCTCGTGGTCGGCAACCCGGCGAACACCAACGCCCTGATCGCTGCTGCGCATGCCCCGGACGTGCCCGCCGAGCGGTTCACTGCGATGACCCGGCTGGACCACAACCGCGCGCTGTCCCAGCTCGCCGCCAAGACCGGCACCACGGTCACCGACATCAAGAACCTGACCATCTGGGGCAACCACTCCGCCACCCAGTACCCGGACATCTTCCACGCCACGGTCGCGGGCCGCCCGGCAGCCGAGGTGGTCGGGGACCAGACCTGGCTGGAGGAGACCTTCATCCCCACTGTGGCCAAGCGTGGGGCGGCGATCATCGACGCCCGTGGTGCGTCGTCGGCGGCCTCCGCGGCGAACGCCGCGATCGACCACGTCCGCGACTGGACCCACGGCACCGCTGAGGACTCCTGGACCTCCGCGGCGATCGTCTCCGACGGCTCCTACGGGGTGCCCGAGGGGCTCATCTCCTCCTTCCCGGTGCGGGCGGCCGGCGGGGCGTGGGAGATCGTGCAGGGCCTGGAGATCGACGAGTTCTCCCGCGGCAAGATCGACGCCTCGGTCGCCGAGCTGGTCGGCGAGCGCGACGCCGTCAAGGGCCTCGGCCTGATCTGACCAGCCCGTCACCAGCGCGAGCGGGCCGTCCCGGGTTCTCCCCGGGGCGGCCCGCTCGTCTGTGCGCTGGTGCTGACGACGGCGCAGCCTCCGGGGTAG
>CAZMDO010000193.1:0-5231 GCA_964564445.1 uncultured Ruaniaceae bacterium
GGCAGCCGTGCGGCCGCGCTCAGAACTGCTGCAGGTCCGCCTCGGTCACGGTGCCGTCGGCGACCGCCTGCCAGAACGCCGGCCCACGGTCGGGATCGAGCAGCACGCTGGAGCCCACCCCGCCGGGCCGGTAGTCCATGGTGGCGATCGGCGGGCTGCCGTGCACGCCCTCGCTCATCACCGAACGGAAGGTCAGCGCCATCCGGCCCAGGTCGATGATGCCGGTCTCGTCGGAGACCTGCAGCGCCCCGAGCCCGGCGTCGATCAGCGCCACCTGGTCACCGGGACGGAAGACCAGCGAGGGGGTGGCGACCTTGCTGCTGATCGCCTTGATCACCTGCTGCTGGCGCTGGTTGCGGCCGATGTCGCCGAGCGGGTCGGCGTGCCGCATCCGGGCGAACGCGAGCGCGGTCTCACCGTCGGCCAGATGGCAGCCCGCCTGCCACTGCAGGTTCGAGTCGGCGTCATCGACGTCGTAGTCCAGGCACAGCTCCACCCCGCCGACGGCGTCCACCAGGCCGGACACGCCACCCATGCCGATCTCCACGAAGTGGTCCACGGTGATGCCGGTGAGCTGCTCCACGGTCTGCACCAGCAGTGGCGCGCCGCCGAAGGAGTAGGCGGCGTTCAGCTTGTTCGGCCCGTACCCGGGGATCTGGACGAACGTGTCCCGCGGGATGGAGATCAGCGACGGCGTGCCGGACTCCGGTGCGGTGAGCAGCATGATCGTGTCCGCCCGCTGCCCCTCGGTGTCATCGGTCAGCCCGGAGCCCTCCCGGGAGTCCGAGCCGGCGAGCAGGTAGGTGGTGCCCGGGGTCGGGGCGGCGTCGCTGAGGGCGCTCACGTGCTGGATCTGTCCGTTCGCCCAGATCAGCAGCCCGATCGGCCAGCCGAGCACCAGCACCAGCAGCAGCACGAGCACCAGGAGCACCCGTCGACGGCGGACCTTGCCTCGGCTGCGCGGCTTCCGGGGCGTAGGGGTCGCTCCGGGCTGCTGGGGCCGGTGTGGTCCTCCGGGCCCACCGGGGGAGCCGGGGGCACCGGCCGACCGGCCGGGTGGATGGGTGGGCATCACCCGGGTGGCGGTGGGGGAGTCGTTGCCGCGGTCGATGCGTTCTCCGGAACCAGGGGCGAAGCTCGGCGGCGGCTGCGCGGGCCCGGCTGCTGGCGGCTGCGTGCGGGGGCGGGGTGGTACCCGCCGGGGCGGGACCGGTCCCGGACGCCCGGTGCCGGGTGGTCGGCCACCCCGGGCGGACTGCCGGGCCGGGCCTCCGCGGGCCGTGCCGGTGCCCTCCGCAGGCAGCGGACGGGCCGAACCCCCGGTGCGCGCCCGGCTCGAACCCGACGAGGGGCGCCGCCGCCCGGGGGCGCGGCGGGGCTCGTCGGCGAACGGGTCGCCGGACTCGGGTGGGTTCTGGTCACTCATCCGCTGGTGCTCTCCGGGGTGGGGACGTGGTGGTGGGCAGGTGGCGGTGTCTCGCGTCGAGGGTAGAGCGCGCGGTCAGCAGGCACCGGCACCGCCACGCTGTCTGCCCTGGGTCAGCCCTGTGCGTCGGTGCTGCCCACTCCGGTGTCGCCGGTACCGGTCGGGTCGGTGCCCTCCTCGGCGGTGCCCTCCTCGTCCTCCTCCTGCTGGCCCGGCGGCAGCGCCATCGGCTCGTCGGCGCGGATGGAGTCCCACAGCTCGGCGGAGAGGTAGTTCGGGCGCACCCGGTTCCCGGCCCAGTCGAACGGGACGGTGGCGAAGTTCACGTCCGCCATGTCGATGCCGCGCAGCGAGTAGGCCAGACCGGCCATCGTGGTGAGGTTGCCGATCTCCTCCCCGGTGGTCAGCGAGGAGGTGGCCGCCTGCAGGAACCGGTAGAGCTCGCCGGAGTCGGTGAGGATGTTGCTGCTGAGCACCTGGTCCACCATGTTCGTCAGCAGCTCCTGCTGGCGCCCGATCCGGCCGATGTCCGAACCGTCCATCCCGGGGCCCTTGCGGGCGCGGGCGAAGGCGACCGCGGTCTCCCCGTCGAGGGTGTGGCAGCCGGCGCTGATGTTCAGGTTCGCCTTCGCGGAGACCATGTCGTCCTCGAAGCACATCTCCACGCCACCGATGGCATCGACCATCCGCTCCATCCCGGCCATGTCCACGATCACGAAGTCGTCCACCGGGATGTCGGTCATCTGCTCGAAGGTCTTGATCGTGCAGGCGGCGGCGTAGCCGAGGTCGCCGCTGGCGGCACCGAGCGCGAACGGCACGTTCCACATCCGGTTCAGGTCGCTCCAGCCCTGGCCCTCCAGACGCGGCTGCGTCGCGGTGCCGTCCGGCATCGGGCAGCTGGGGATGTCCACCACCAGGTCGCGCGGGATGGAGACCACGTCCACGCGGGAGCGGTCGGCGGCCACGTGCACCAGCAGCGTGGTGTCCGAGCGCATGCCCTGCACGTTCCCGCCACCGATCGCCTGGTTGGCACCCTCCCGGGAGTCCGAGCCCATCACCAGGATGTTGTACTCGTTGCCGGCGTAGGGGTCGTCCGGGTTCTGCGGTTCGCGGGTGGGCCGGTCCGAGCCGAGGATGTCGTCCACGTTGTGCCGCTCGATACCGCTCTGCAGCGACTGGTAGGCGAAGGCGGCGCCGGTGCCGGTGAACGCGAGCACACCGACGAGCGCGACCAGCAGGCCGCGCACCAGGGGGTGGTCCCCACGTCCGGCAGAGTGCCGCGGCCCCCGGTGGGCACGCGTGTCAGAGGTAGCCATCATGACGATCGTAGGTGCGAACGGGTCCGGACAGGCGGCTACCTGGCGAGCATCCCGGGGAGATTGTGTGGAGGTGCCCCGCAGCGACCACGCTCAGCAGGGCGGCAGCGAGAGGATCCGGGCGGAGCCGGCCGCTGCGACCACCCGGGCGCCGGGCACCTGCACCTGGTTGAGCACCTCGTACCGTTCGCCGGTCTGGTAGGGCCGGCTGTCCTGGTAGAGGTAGCGCACGTCGAGTGCCTCCCGGGCCGGGCAGGCCGCTGCCGAGCCCAGCTCCTCGGCATGGTCCATCAGGGCCTGTTGCTGCGCGGACCACACCTGCCCGGCGACCGGGAACACCACCGGCTGGCCGCGCAGGGAGTACAGCAGCGGCGTGCCGGCGAACGGACTGCCGAGCACCGCGCCGTCCGGGTCGAGGTCCACGGTGGTGATCATCTCCAGCTCGGCCGTGGTGGCGAACCGGGGCTGGTCGGCACGGTCGGTGTCGAACACCTTCTCGGTGCGGTGGGTGGTGTAGATCGAGGAGCTCACCGCCAGCACGCACACCACCAGCGCGGTACCCCACAGCGTGGCCACCCGGCGCAGCAGCACCCGCGGCCGCCGGGGCTGCTCGCCCCCGGTGCTCACCACGCCCAGACGGCGCAGCAGCACCCGTGCGGGCACCGCACGTCCGCCGGCGGAGAACGCGCCGAGCCGGCGCAGCAGGTCGGCCCAGCCGATCACCCCCAGCGGCAGGGTGACCATCGCCGCCACCACGGACAGCCGCGCCGAGCTGGAGTACCACAGCCCGGACAGCCCGACCGGCCCGCCCAGGGCAGCGTCCAGGTAGGTCAGCCAGACCAGCGCCAACGTGGCCAGCACCCAGGTGCCGCCCCGGCGGTGGGCCAGCCAGGCGCCCCACGGAGCCACGATCAGCACCAGTGCCGAGGACGGGGTGGCCCACAGGTCGTACCAGCCGGTGAGGACCTCGGCGAGCGCCACCAGCGGCGGGTTGACCACGCTGCCGGTGTAGCCGGTGACCGACGCGGACAGCGGACTGGCCAGGAACGCCGCAGCCCCGGCGAGCACACCCGCCACCAGCAGCGCGGGCAGCACCAGGGCGCGCAGCCGGTTCCCGGCCCGCCACCAGCGGCGGGCGAAGTCGGCCACCACCCAGGCCAGGGCGGGCACGGTGAGCAGCACCACCGCGAGGAACGCGTTCGGGTGGGTCAGCCCCAGGCCGGCGCCCACGGCGAGCAGCACCACCAGCACCGCCGACCGGGCCCCGGCCGCCGTCGGTCGTTCCCGTACCAGCATCCGCAGCAGGAACGCCGCCGCCCCGGGCACCATGGCGAACGCGGCAGCGTTCGGCAGGTGCCCCCACCCCACCCACAGGGCCGCCGGGGTGGGGGTGATGATCCCGGCGAGCACCGCCGTCGCCATCGGCACCCACCGGCTGCCCGGGAGCAGCTCGCGGGCGAGGGCCGCACAGCCGAGCACCCAGACCGGACCGGCGAACAGGGAGGCGGTCACGATCAGTGCCGCCGGGGAGGTCACCACCGGCAGCAGCGAGGCGAAGGCGTGCCAGGCGGCGGGGTAGATCGCGTCTTGGCCGGTGCCGTAGGACAGGGCGCCCAGGGTGAGGGAGGAGGCGGAGCCGGACTGCTCCACCAGGCGCAGCGCGCTCAGGTGGAAGAGCGCGTCCCAGCGTTGCAGGATCGCGCCCGGTCCGCCGGTGCCGGCCCATACGTCGGCCATCGCCAGCAGGCTGCCCACCACGACGGCGGTCCCCAGCAGCGTACGTGGCTCGCCGCTGCGTGGGGTCGGGCGGACCAGCGCCTCCATCGCGCGCATCGCGAACCCCACCGCCACCGCACCGAACGCGCCGACCAGTGCCGGTCCCAGCCCCCAGCGCACCCCGAGCGCGCCGGCACCGATCGCGGCGATGCCGTAGGCGGCCACGGAGATCGCCGGGGCCAGGGCGAGCAGGGTCAGCCCGCGCAGCCGGACCAGGCGCAGGGCGAGCAGGCCGGGGCCGAAGAGCAGCACACCACCCACGGCGAAGGCCCACCCGGCGGCCAGGACGCTCGTGCCGGTCACGTCTGGTCAGGATCGGCGCCGGGACCGGGCGTCTCCGGGGTGGTCGCGGCACCGGTGCCGTCCGGGTCGGGCGAGGTCGCGGGAGGAGCCGGCGGGTCTGCCTGGGCGGCGCCTGCGGCAAATGACGTGGCGGCTGGAGCCGGCGGGTCTGCCTGGCCGGCGCCCGCGGCAGGTGACGTGGCGGCTGGAGCCGGCCGTTCTGCCTGGCCGGCCGGATCGGCCGGTGGGCGGTGCGTGCCCGGGTGGGCTCCGCCGTCGGCGGCATGGTGGGCGGTGGGCAGGCCGGCGCGCTCCAGCCGGGCCTCGGTGAGCGCCAGCTCGCGGGTGAGCTCGGTGATCGTCCGGTCGGTGGCCTTCATCCGGCGGTAGGTGGTGGCGATGAAGGACAGGAACGCGATCACCAGCAGGTA
>CAZMDO010000194.1:0-1700 GCA_964564445.1 uncultured Ruaniaceae bacterium
CTACGCCGGGAGTGGGGCCGGGTGCCCCCGGTGCTACGCCGGGGGTAGGGCCGGGCCGGGGCGGGGAGGTGCGCACCCGGCGACCGTAGCCCGGACCGGTGGCACCGGCCATAGCGGATCCGACGGTGGTGCTGGACGAGGCTGCGGTGGATAGGGTGGCCACGGAACACGATCGAGGAGTCGGGAATGAACGTGCAGAAGCTGGTCACCACGGTGGCGGCGATCGCCGCTGGTTTTGCCGCGAACAAGCTGCTCTCGGTCGGCTGGAAGGCCGTGACCGGGCACGAGCCGCCCACCGGTGACGCCGATGACGGCGAGATCAGCATCGGCGAGCTGGTGGTGTTCGCGGCCGTCAGTGGTGCCGTGGTCGCCTTCGCCCGCACGTTCGCCACCCGCGGGGCCGCGAAGTGGATGGCCAGCGGGGACAAGAAGCCCGAGATCGCGAAGGACTGACCCGGCGGGGGACGCCCGCGGCGTGTGGCGGGCTCAGCCCTCCGCGGCGTGTGGCGGGCTCAGCCCTCCGCAGCGTCGTCGGTGCCGGCCGCGCCGCCGCCCGCACCGCCCGCACCGCCGGCGGCGTCGATCACGTCGGTGATCGCGGCCACCTCCGAGCTGATGGTCTCGGCGTCCACCAGGTCTGCGGCCTGGTCGGTGAGCACCTCGGCCCAGGCGTCGAGCACCTGCTCGGCGTACCCGCTCTCGTAGAGGCTGGCGGTCAGGTCGGCCGTGGCGTCATCGACCAGCGCGGCGAGCTCCTCGTTGTCGAGGAACCGTTCGCTGAGCACGTTGCCGCCGCGCACCACGGAGGTTCCGGCGTCCGCCCCCTGGCCACCGGTGGGCGGCTGGAACCCCTCGGGCACCTCACCGGCGGCCGGCGGCTCGAACCCTTCGGGGCGATCGCCACCACCGGGCATCGCACCCCCCATCCCGCCGAAGGCGAGGTTGTGGTCCCAGGCGACCACGGTCATCCTGCCGGTGTCCGCGTCGTAGGCGAGGTAGGAGTTGTTCCCGGGGCCGTCGATGTCGTCGGTGTTGGCGATCAGGTCCTCCAGCGCCAGGTAGCGGGCGAACTCCTCGACCTCCAGGTAGGAGTCGAGCTCCTCGGCGAAGGTCTCGTCGTCGGCATCGTTGATGAACTCGAGGAAGTCGATCAACGGCGTGTAGTCCTCGCTCGTGCCGCTGGCCGCCTCGATGTCGAAGATCTCGGCATAGTCCGCAGCCTCGTCGCCGCGATAGTCGTAGCTGCCGCCCGCCTCGGCCTTGTACAGGATGCCGTCACCGGAGAAGTTCTCCTCGTACCAGTCCTGCTTCGGCATCTCGAGCACCAGCCGGAGCCTCTGGTCGCTGCCGTTCACCGAGAACCGGGTCGACGACGCCGCTTGGGTGGCCATGTCCGCCTCACCGAGCAGAGCGAGGGAGAGGGCCTCGTTCAACGACGTCTCCGTGGTGTTGGACCGCACCACGATGTCCGAGACACCCTCGTGGTTCTGCCCGTCCACGAACTTGTCCAGCTGGATCCGCCACGGCAGCCGTTCCGGTTCCTCCTCGCTCGCGGCTGCCGCTCGGCCCGCACCCCCCGGCGCCGCGGCGGGTGCCTGACCGTCTGCCTGGTCCGTCGGCACCGGCCCACCCTGGGCGTCCTGACCGTCCTGGGCTCGAGTGGCGGCCTCGTCTCCGGCGTCCTGGGCTCGAGTGGCGGC
>CAZMDO010000194.1:1800-5216 GCA_964564445.1 uncultured Ruaniaceae bacterium
CCTCGTCTCCGGCGTCCTGGGCTCGAGTGGCGGCCTCGTCTCCGGCGTCCTGGTCCGGTCGCTGCCCGCCGGGAGCACCCCCTCCGCCCAGCCCCTGCAGCGAGGAGTTCCCCTTCAGCTTCAGGCCCACGTCCTCGTACGTCTGACCGTCGATGGTGACGGTGGCCGTGATCCACTCCTTCTCCCCCGTCTCCTGGAACGTGTCGACCATCGCCGCATACTCCTCCTCGTCGACGGTGACGTCGATGGTGTGCACGGTGCCGGTGTCGAAGAGGCCGCCGGTCGTGGTTCCGGTCGCGCTCCCTGCGGTGCAGGCACTCGCGCCGGCGAGCACGGCGGCAAGAACGGTCACGGCAGCGGTGACCCTGGTCAGCGGGGTGGTCATCGGGTTCCTCTCGTCGGGATCTGCGCCGACTCAACCCGATCCGCCTGCGGGATCGCTGGGACCGACCTGGGATTGTGCTGAGGGTGCCTCAGTAAACCCTCAGGTCCGTCCCAGCCGGCTCCCGGGTGCAGCCGGTACACCAGTGGAGTTACCGCTGAGACCAGGAGGATCCATGCTCGACCCACTCATGCTCATCACCGACGTGGCCGCGATCGTGCTGCTCGCCGCCGTCCTCTATCGCCGCCGGCACCGCCATCACGACATGATGCTCGCCTACATCGTGCTGAACATCGGCGTGCTCGCGGTCGCCTCCATCCTCACCGGCCTGTCCGTGACGATCGGGGTCGGGCTCGGCCTGTTCGGGGTGCTGTCCATCATCCGGCTCCGCTCCCACGAGCTCACCCACTCCGACGTCGCCTACTACTTCGCTGCCCTGGCCCTCGGCCTCATCTGCGGGCTGCACCCAGACCCGGTCTGGTTGGCGCCGGTGCTGTCGGTCCTGGTGGTCGCCGTCGTGGCCGTGGTCGACCATCCCGCGCTCCGGGGTGGCAACCGTCAGCAGCTCGTGGTCCTCGATCACGTCTACCCCACCGAGGAGGCCACCTCGGCCGCACTGAGCGACCTGCTCGGTGCCCGGATCACCCATCTGCTCGTCCAGCAGACCGACCTGGTGCGCGACCAGATGGTGGTCGACGTGCGCTACCGCCTGCTCCCCGTGGCCGACCGGACGGGCGGCACCGACACCGTCGGGTCTGCGGACCAGGCCCGGACGGCACTGCCGTCCGGTTCCCTCGCCGTGAGCCAGGAGACCGGTGCTGCGGCCCCGGCAGCGACGGCATGACGAGCGCACGGGTCACCGCCACCGAGACCAGCACGTCCGCCACGACCATCGACCTGCTGGCCGCCTGCGCACCGGTCAGCCTCGCCGAGCTGCAGCACCAGGCGGACCTGCAGACCCGGATCGACCGGAAGTACATCCTCGGGGCGGACCTGACCGGAGAGCTGCTCACCTGCCTCGGCCCGAGGCTGCGCGTGCTCCGGGACGGTGGGCGGCACCGGTTCCGGTACCGCTCCACCTACTTCGACACCGACGACCTGGCCGCCTTCCACGGCGCGGCGCGGGAGCGTCGGCGCCGGTTCAAGGTGCGCACCCGCCGCTACCTGGACAGCGGCCTGACCGTGCTCGAGCTGAAGACCCGCGACGGTCGCGGCCAGACCGTCAAGGTCCGCACCGACCACGCCGGGGACTGCGACCACCTGGATGCGGCCGACCGGGGGTTCCTTGCCCAGCACGGCCTGCCGGTGGCCGTCATCGACCGGCTGCGCCCGACCCTGGCGACGAGCTACTCACGATCCACCTGCCTGACCGGCGACGGTGCGCGCTGGACCCTGGACGTCGGGCTGCGCTGCGCCACGCCGGACGGCCGCGAGACCCACCTTGCCGATCGCATCCTGGTGGAGACCAAGTCCGCCGGTCCGGCCACACCGGTCGACCGGTGGCTGCGCGACCACCACGTCCGGGAGGTCCGGGTGAGCAAGTACGGCACCGGCCTGGCGGCACTGCGGGCGGACCTTCCGGCGAACAAGTGGCACCGCACGCTCGGGCGGTACTTCCACCTGGAGAACTGACTGTGCCGAGCCGCACAAAGTCACTAGGGACCGGGCACGGATGACCGCTCCTGCTTGACCTTGTGCGGCTCGGCGCCTCAGGCTTCCTTCTCCGCCTCCGCCCGGGCGCGCTGCAGGTCCTCGGTGAGCTCGTCGGCGACCAGGTGCGCCGGATCCACCTTGCGGGTGCGGTAGCCGGCTCGGCCGACCATGTGCGCCGAGACCGGTGCGGTGATCAGCTGGAACATCACCACCAGGGTGAGCTTCCAGGTGATCGTGCTGGAGGCCAGGCTGATCGCCAGCCCGCCCATCATCAGCAGCAGCCCGAGCACCTGCGGTTTCGTGGCCGCGTGCATCCGGGAGAGCAGGTCCGGGAACCGGGCCACGCCGACCGCGGCGATGAACGTCAGCGCCGACCCGCTGATCAGCAGCACGGCGGAGAGGATCTCGGCGGGGTTCACAGCTCACCGTCCTCGAACCGGGCGCGGGCGTCCGCCTCGGCGGCCTCCTGCGCGGTGAGGATGCGCGACTCCGCCTCCGGTTCGGCGGCCGCGAACCGCGCCAGGGTCACCGAGCCGACGAAGCCCACCAGGGCCAGCACGGTCAGCAGCAGCACCAGGTCGGTGCGGCCGAACCACAGCGAGACCAGGGCCAGGCAGCCCATCAGGCAGGAGACCAGCACGTCCAGGGCGACGATCCGGTCCAGCATGCTCGGGCCACGCTCCACCCGGAACAGGGTGATCATCGCCGCCGGGACCAGCAGGGCGGCGCAGATGGCCATCACGACCGGGCTCATCGGATCCTCCTCCCGCTCATCGCCCTGCCTCCACCTGCTGCCGCGGGTGCCGTTTCCAGGGTCGGGGCGGGTAGCCGGCCTCGGCGATGTCCGCATCGGTGGCCAGGGCGTACATCACCCACTTCTCCTGCTCCAGCACCCCGCGGCGCGCCTTCTCCAACGCTCCGGGCTTGCTGGCGTCCAGCACGTGCACGTACAGCATGCCGGTCAGCCGGTGCGCCTCCACCACGATGGAACCGGGGACGATCACGGTGAGCTCCGCCGTCAACGTGAGCACCAGGTCGGAGGTGGAGGCGAGCTTGACCCGCATCACCGCGCCCTTGGGGTAGCGGCCGAAGCGCAGCGCGTGCGCGGCCACGTTGATCGAGGCACGCACGATGTCCACCAGCAGCCGGCCGAGCAGCGCGAGGGTGCCGATCACCGACACGTGCCCGTCGAACCCGACCCGCGGCATCGGCATCACCCGCAGCAGGCCGAAGCTGATCACCAGGCCGGTGAGCGCGTTCGCGATCGTCAGGTTGCCCCAGAGCAGCACCCAGACGATGGTCATCCACACCGCCATCGGCCAGCGACGCAGCCAGTCGTAGGCGTCCGGTGATCTCATCCGTCATCACCTCCGGAGGCGTC
>CAZMDO010000195.1:0-5207 GCA_964564445.1 uncultured Ruaniaceae bacterium
TCGACCTGGCTACGGCAGTGCGGGCAGACGTTCGGCGCACCGAACGAAGAACCGAAGACGCTCATGTGAGTCTCAGCTTTCAGACGGAACGCTGCGCCCAGGGAGGAACGAGGCTAAGCAACGTGCCATGCACGTGGGTCACCACGCCACCTTGTCGGCAGCGATGCGGGGGATAGAAACAGGTGATGCCGTGCGGACCCCGTCGGTTCATCGACCACTTCGATAGTACCTGTTCTGCCGGCCAGAATCGAGTCCCGCAACAGGCCAGGAACCGCAGGATCACGGTGATTTGCGCCACCCGCACCGCACTTCGATGTACGGCTGGTCAATGGCGGGCAAACAGGGGTGCTCTACGTTGGTGAACGTGGAACCGAACCTGCCGGAGGACTGGCGACCGTGGCGCGATCCGTCGCCGCTCGAAGGCCGCAGGCCGGGCAAGGCGGAGCTGGCCCTGGCGGCCTGCTCGGGGCTCGGCCGGCAGGACGTGCTCCCCTATCCCACCGACGAGGCGTGCGCGGGTCTGCTCCGGCTGCTCGTGGTCGGGATCAACCCCGGCCTGTGGACCGCCGCGGTGAACGCGCCGTTCGCCCGGCCGGGGAACCGGTTCTGGAGCTCGCTGCACCGTGCCGGTCTCACCGACGGCGTGGTGGACGCCTCCCGTGGGCTCGCGCCGGCGGACGACGGGATGCTGGCCGGCCGTGGCCTCGGCATCACCAACCTGGTGCGCCGGCCCACTGCGCGCGCGGACGAGCTCGGGGTCGAGGAGCTCCGTGCCGGGGCGGATCGGCTGGTCCAGCGGGTCGGTGTGCTGCGTCCGCGGCTGGTGGCCATCCTGGGCGTGACGGCGTTCCGCACCGCGTTCGGTGCACCGCGGGCAGCCGTGGGGTGCTTTCCGACCCAGACACTGCAGGGTTGGCCTCGCGACGTGCAGCTGTGGGTGCTGCCCAACCCGAGCGGTCTGAACGCGCACGAGACGGTGGAGTCGCTGGCGCAGTGGTGGCGTGTGGTCTGGGCCGCGAGCGCCGGTTGAGCCGGGGTGCGGCCGCCGTCGCACAGTGGGCCGGTCCGCACGCACAGCCCGGGCATACTGAGCGAGTGGCCCTCACGAACGCGAGTCCGCGGCTCTCCCTGATCACCGAGGCGCTGGCCCGGTCCGAACACGACACCGCCGTGCTCCGGCTGGTCGAGGCGCTCGGAGGTAACCCGAGCGCGAGGGAGCGGCAGGTCGGGGAGCCCGGATACCTCGCCCGCCGGCTGCTGTTCGACTCGGGCGGGGAGATCATCCTGCATGACGACGCAGTGGTGGCCGTACGCCTGCACCTGCGGACGCAGCAGGTTCCGGCGGCGGGCATCGACCTGTCGGAGTGGCTCCCTGGGGTGACGAACGACGCCACTCTCGACGACGTGAAGACCGCGTTGACGGCTCGTTCGAGCTACGTCGGGCCGCAGGAGTGGTCGATCGCGCTCGACGGCGTCCACGCCCGGTTCTGGTTCAGCGAGAAGCGCGGCTGGAAGGCGCCCGGCAACCTGGACAGCGTGACCTTCGTCCCGCTGCGGGTCGGGGTTGCCTGCCGTCCCGAGGACGACGACTGCCCCACCTGCAGCGATCTCCTCGTGCGCACCGGCGATGCCGGCGAGATCGACGTGGACGGCACCATCACCGCACTCCAGGAGGCGGTGGGCGCCCAGCAGCTCACCCAGAGGGCGCACTGGGTCAAGCTCGCCGACATGGTCGCGCTGCACCGCTCAGGGCTGATGGAGCGGGTGGAGAGCCAGCTCACCTGCCGCTCGTGCCGGCGCATCCTCTGCTTCACGCTGGTGCGGGATGGCTCGCCGAGGCTCGAGTACTGCTCGCTGGACCAGGCCAGGCGTCGACCGCTCGAGGAGATCCCGCCGGTGGCCGAGTGGGCAGACCCGGCGCGGATCGCGCAGGCGGAGGGGGCGATGCGGTACGTGGACCACGAGCCGGGCGCCTGGTTCCTCGCCGAGCGGGGCGGTGAGCTCTTCCTGGACGCGCGGTACAGCTACAGTGCCTTCATCGACACCTCGGCGCTCATCCGCCTGGAAGAGTCCGAGGTCAAGGCCTACCGCTCCGGTGGCCACGCCTACCTCTCCGATCTCGCCAGCCGTATCCACAACAGCTGTCCCTATCTTCCCAAGTCGCCCTACTACGCCCGGGACCTGAACGGAGCGGCGGACGGCCAGTCCATCAGGGACGAGTTCACAGCTGCGATCGTCAACCACACCTGGATCAGTCAGCAGCGACGACCGCGCTGACGGCGACTCGGTGGCACTGTGGTCGACCAGGTGAGCTCGACGACCGCGCCCGCCGCGGGGAGTGCTGCGCGGCGAGCTCGTCACCTCCTCAGCCCAGGTCCAGCTCGCGAAGAGCGTACGGTTGGCCAACCTGGTCTGTCAGGTAGTAGGTGTAGAACACCTCCGCGGCCTCGTCGGCGGTGAACACCTCGTTCCTGTGCACGGTCGTGCTGTGACGACCCTCGTCCCAGCAGATGGCCTCGCTCGGTGCTCCGACCGGCTCCGCACCCGGCCTTCCGACGACATACTGATGCGCGATGCCTGCCCCATCCAGCACCCGCACCTCGATCGTCAGCGCCTCGGCCGACCCTGCACTCTGCAGGTACTCCTCGGAGAGCGGGATGTCGTCCAGCAGATCCGAGCCCGGCGGCACCCGCCACAGGCTGTATGCCCAGAACGTCGTACCGTTCAGCCGGTTCAATGAGAACCTCAGCGCCTCCGGGAAGGGGCGTACGGAGTCGACCAGGGGACCCCGGCTACATCCGTTGGACTGCACGATGTGCGTTGTCCGACTCATCGCACCCTCCCGAGGAAGACCTGGACAATGCTGTCCGACGGGCCGCCAGCCGGATCGGCTGAGCGGTCATCGGCACCCTAGCCGCCCCACGACGACCAGCGCGACCCGCGCCGAGTCAGCCCAGACCGCACCATGCCCCGGCCATCTCCTCAGGGTCGGCAGGATCGCCGAATGCCACCGCCGAGCGGTTCCAGTCCTCTGCGGTGACCGTCGCCGCAGCCAGAGTCGGAGCGTCCTGCTCCAGCAATCTGTGCGTCGGCAGTACTCATCGGCGCTCCCGTGTTCTCTGGAGCCACGAGCATGTCTGCGTAGCGGTCGGCCGCCACGTCATCGAACGGCAGCGCAGCGCGGCCGCCCCGGACGGTGCGAGCGCTGCGGCGATGCGCCTGGTCAGCTCATCCCCGCGCCGACCATCCGGCAGCCGCCATGCACCCGCCAACAGCTCCGCGAGCCGAAGTCCACCGCGCGCGACGTCGTCGCGCGCGGTGGACCGGCGCTTCAGGACGAAGATGCTTCCACTGCGCCGCAGCGCTGGCACCCAGTTCGGTCAGTTTCGACGCCTGCGAACGGGCCGGGGATCCCCGAGCAGATGGCCTAGGAATGATGCCATTCGCGGAGATCACCACGAGTCGGGCGACCTGCAGATGTGGGCCGGATCACGAGACGCCGACTGCACCTCAGATCGATATCCGTCAATATAGAGGCATGTCGAATCAAGCAACATTGACAGCGCCGACCGGCCCGAGAAGGCTCTCGACCCTTGACAAGTGGCTGCCAGCCTGGATCGGCCTCGCCATGGTCGCTGGACTCCTGCTCGGTCGCCTGATACCCGGGGTCTCCGACCTGCTCTCTCGGCTGGAGATCGGCGGGATCTCGGTCCCCATCGCACTGGGGCTGCTGGTGATGATGTACCCAGTGCTCGCAAAGGTCCGCTATGACCGGGTCGCCGCCGTCACCGGCGACAGGAAGCTGCTCGTCTCCTCGCTCGTGCTCAACTGGCTGGTCGGCCCCGCGGTGATGTTCACCCTCGCGTGGACCTTCCTGCCCGACCTGCCCGAGTTCCGGACAGGACTGATCATCGTCGGCCTGGCCCGCTGCATCGCCATGGTGGTCATCTGGAACGACCTGGCCTGCGGTGACCGCGAGGCCACGGCCGTACTGGTCGCGATCAACTCGGTGTTCCAGGTCGTCGCCTTCTCGCTGCTCGGCTGGTTCTACCTCACCGTGTTGCCCGGTTGGCTGGGGCTCGACACGCAGGGGCTCGAGGTGTCGGTATGGCAGATCGCGCTCAACGTCCTCGTGTTCCTTGGCGTCCCGCTCGTCGCGGGGTTCGCCTCACGCTGGATCGGTGAGAAGCGCCGCGGCCGCGATTGGTACGAGGAGAAGTTCATCCCGAAGGTCGGCCCGTGGGCGCTCTACGGCCTGCTGTTCACCATCGTGCTGCTCTTCGCCCTGCAGGGGGAGGCGATCACCTCCAATCCGTTCGATGTCGCCCGGATCGCGCTGCCGTTGCTCGTCTACTTCGCGATCATGTGGTTCGCGGGGATGCTGCTGGGCAAGGGCATCGGGCTCGGGTACGCCCGGTCGACGACCCTTGCGTTCACCGCTGCGGGCAACAACTTCGAGCTCGCGATCGCCGTCGCCATCGGCACCTTCGGAGCCACGTCCGGCCAGGCACTGGCCGGGGTCGTCGGCCCGCTCATCGAGGTGCCGGTGCTCGTCGGCCTGGTCTACGTCTCCCTCTGGGCCGCCAAGGCCTGGTTCCGCACCGATCCCTACAGCGAGACGAGGACAGGATGAACACCGCCGACGTTCTCCCCGACACCGACACGTGCACCCCGGTCGCTACGCACCCGATCGCCGCAGATGAAGCGGCGACGGCTGCGGCGACGCTCAAAGCGCTGGCGGACCCGCTGAGGTTGCGCATGCTCTCCGCGGTCTCGGCCGATTCACGCGGCGAATGCTGCGTGTGCGACCTTTCCGAGCTCGCCGACGTGACCCAGCCGACCGTCTCCCACCATCTGAGAATCCTCAAGGAGTCTGGCTGGCTCCTCGCCGAACGCCGGGGCACCTGGGTCTACTACCGCATCGCGCCATCTCGTCGTAGCGCCGTCTCCGCTCTCCTCGGTTCGGTCCTCGACGCCCTCGCCCGCGACTGAGCAACACGGAGCATTGCCATGATCGAGAAGAAACCGTCCGTGCTTTTCGTCTGCGTCCACAACGCCGGTCGTTCCCAGATGGCTGCCGGATGGGTCCGCGAGCTCGCCGGCGACCGGATCGAAGTCCACTCCGCCGGGTCGATGCCCGCCGAGCAGATCAACCCGGTCGCCGTCGAGGCTATGACCGAGGTCGGGATCGACATCGCCGCGGAGCA
>CAZMDO010000196.1:0-3185 GCA_964564445.1 uncultured Ruaniaceae bacterium
CAGGCCGAGCTGCACCAGCAGATCAACGTGGCCGCCACCTCCGCCTACTTCGAGTCCGTCTATGGCGACCTCGACCAGCTCCGGGCAGGCCTGCTGCAGGCCGACGACGGCGCGCACCAGCTCTCCGACGGCCTCGTGGACGCCCGTTCGGGTTCGGCCGAGCTGGCCGACGGGCTGTCCGACGCGGAGTCCGGGTCGCAGGAGCTCGCCGACGGCCTGGTGGACGCCAGCGACGGCGCCGCCCGGCTCAGCGACGGCGCCGCCCAGGTAGCCGACGGCACCCAGCAGGTCGCCGACGTGGTCAACCCGCTCGCCGACGAGGTCGTCCCGCGCATCCCGGACGTGGCCGACGGCGCATCCTCCGTGGCCGGCGCGGTCGCCTCGGTGACCGACCTGGTGGCCACCGGCAGCGACTCGCTCTCCGCCCGAACCGAGGCGGTCGACGATGCGCTCGCCGCCCTGCTCGCCGAGCATCCCGAGCTCGCGGACGACCCGGCGTTCACCGACCTGCAGGACGCCACCGGCCGGGTCGCCGAGCGCACTGGTGAGGTGGACGACACGCTGCAGACCATCAACGACGACGCCCAGCAGGTGGACGCCGACGCCCAGGCCCTGGTCACCGCGGTGCCGGACCTGCAGAACCGCATCCGCACCGGTCAGGCGAGCATCAACGAGCTGAACGACGGCGCCCACCAGGTGGCTGCCGGCGCCGCCGAGCTCGCCGAGCAGCTGCCCACCGCGCGCGACGGCGCCGCCGAGCTGGCGTCCGGCATCTCCGACGCGGCCACCGGGTCGGCCGAGCTGGCCACCGGTATCGCCGACGCCTCCGACGGTGCGGACGAGCTCGCCGACGGCCTGGACCAGCTGGTGGCCGCGGTGCCCGCCCTGGACCCGGACGCCCGCGAGGCGAACGCCGCGGTGCTCGGCGACCCCACCGATGTGACCCTCACCGTGGACAACCCGGCGCACGTGTACGGCCGCGGCCTGGCCCCGTTCTTCTTCGCCATCTCGCTGTGGGTGTTCGGCATCGTGGTGTTCCTGGTGCTGCGCCCGACGACGGGACGTGCGTTGGCCTCGACGGCCTCACCGGTGCGCATGGCGTTGGTGGGGTGGCTGCCGGTCGCCACCGTCGGGCTGGTCGGGGCGTGGCTGCTGCTCGCCGTCTCCGAGCTCGCCCTCGGTCTGGACGTGGTCGACCCGCTCGGCGCGTTCGCGATGGTCACCCTCGCCACCGTGGTGTTCACCCTGATCGCCCACCTGGCGCGTAGCGCACTGGGGCTGGTGGGCTCGGCGGTGCTGCTGGTGGCGCTGATGCTGCAGCTGACCTCCTCCGGCGGGATCTACCCGGTGGAGACGCTGCCCTCGGTGCTGCGCGCCATCCACCCGTACCTACCGATGTCCTACCTGGTGGACGCGTTGCGGGTGGTGTTCACCGGTGGCCTCACCGCGCACCTGGTCCGGGACGCGACCGTGCTCGCCGCGGTGGGGGTGGTGGCGTTCGCCGGCACCTGCCTGGTGATGGCCCGCAGACGCACCTGGGCGTTGCACACCCTGCACCCGGCGCTCGGGGACTGAGGACGATGACGATGCGCGAGCTGCTCTGGGTCACCCCGCTGGAGGCGCTGGCCGTGGTGCTCGGTACCGCCGGCATGTACCTGACGATGGTGATCATCATCAAGCTGGTCGGGCAGCGGATGCTCTCCAGCATGTCCAGCTTCGACGTGGCCGCCGTGATCGCGTTCGGCTCCGTGCTCGGCCGCGCGGCGCTCGGTGAGGCCCCGCGGCTGGCCGCCGGCATCCTCTCCCTGGCCACCCTGGTGCTGATGCAGGGCATCGCCGGGCTGGTCCGGTCGGTGCGCCGCGGCGGTCGGCTGATCGTCTCCGAACCGGTGCTGCTGATGGCCGGCTCCACGGTGATCGAGGAGAACATGCGGCACTGCCACGTGGTGCTCGCCGAGCTGCAGTCGCGGCTGCGCCAGGCCGGTATCCGGCACCGTGGGGAGGTGGCGGCCGTGGTGTTCGAACCGTCCGGCACGATCAGCGTGCTGCGCCGCGGGGAGGGGATCGACCCGCGTCTGCTGCAGGGCGTGCGGGGTGCCAACCAGGTGCCCCGCGAGCTGCTCCGCTGACGCTCGGTGCGCCTCGTGTGTCACATCGCTGGTGTCATCACCCCAGCGAAGTGACACACGGGCCAGCGGTGTCGTCCTGGATAAGGTAGGAGCCATGGTTCAACGCGCTCGGGTCGCCGCCAGGGTCGCGGCTGTGGCGCTGCTCGGCACCGGGCTGACCGGGTGCTCCCTGTTCGGCCTGGAGAAGGACCCGCCGCTGGAGTGCCCGGGCGAGGAACCGCCGTCCGCCGCCCCGGGCGAGGCGCGGGTGCTGCTGACCATCGCCGAGGGTGCGGGCCCCTGGGACCTGACCACGGTCGTCTACGACGACGGCACCGCCGCGCTGCTGGACGACCAGCCCGCCGCCAGCGCCACCACGGCGGCCGGCGCCACCACGGCGGCCGGCACCACCTCCACGGCAGGCACGGCCGCCGACGTGGCTGCCACCTCCGCCCTCGCCACCACCGGGCTGGGGTCGGTCGCTGCGCAGGGTGCCGCCGGTGCGCTCCCGCGCGCGGTGCTCAGCCCGTATGCGGACCGGCCCGGCTCCTGGCACGGCGGCTACCTGCTGCCCTGTGCCCTGGACGAGGTGCGCGCGCTCGCCGACGACTCCCTGTTCGGTTCCCCGGAGTTCGGCCGGGTGGCGATCACCGACCACCCATGGACCTACGTCAGCTATGACAACGGCGCCACCCGCGCAGAGGTGGAGGTGTACGCCTTCGACGCCGGCTACACCGAGGGCCTGGACTGGTCCGAGCGGCGCGCCCGGGAACGGCTCGCCGCACTCACCCACTTCCTGGACACCAACCTGGTCAGCACCGGTGAGGAGCTGCCCGTCACCTCGGTGCAGGTGGACGGCACCGGCGAGGTCGGCGCCGGCTTCAGCTGGCCCGGCCCCGCCCCCGCGGAGCTGCTCGGGGAGGAGGGCTGCGGTGTGCTCACCGAGGAGCAGGCGACGGCGGTGCTCGCCTTTGCGCGCGAGCCCGGCCTGGGGGAGGCGAGCGCGGGTCTGACCGTGCGGGCGCTCCCGCCGGGCCTGCCCGGCTGCGGCTGAGCGCGCCACCCGCGCGCACTGGG
>CAZMDO010000196.1:3285-5206 GCA_964564445.1 uncultured Ruaniaceae bacterium
GGTCAGCGCGGGAGGCCGAGCAGGATCGCCGGGAGCACCAGTCCGAGCAGCGAGCTGAGCACCGCCCAGGCACCGAGCGCGCAGCCGGCACCGGCCGCGCCCTTCGGCTTGCCCGGTGCCTTCAGCCCGACCGCGCCAGCGATCACGGCGACCAGCCCGACCACCAGGGACGCCCCACCCATCACCATGGAGAACATCCGGTAGGTCGGGTAGGGGGAGAGGGATCCGATGTCCATCAGTGCGGGCAGCGAGTAGCCGACCACCTGCTGCACCACGCCGATGAGCACGACCAGGATCCCGGCGGCCAGGGACACCCGGCCGGGGGTGTTGGTACCCGTGGCGGTACCGGGTTCGTAGGCCGCCTGGCTGTACCCGGGCTGGTAGGCGGCCGGGTGGTAGCCGGGCTGGTAGGCCGCAGCGTCGTAGCCGGGCTGCCGTGGTTCAGGGCTGGGTCCGAAGCCGGTGCTCATGGCAGGCCATCCTGCCAGAGGGCCGGCCCGCACCGGGTAACCCGATCGGCGCCCTGCCGGGAAGAACTCCCCATCGTCGGTGGGCACATCGCGCCCCCCGCGCGCCTACGGTGTGGCCATGCGACGAGCGACGGTCATGGTGGCACTGGCGGCGATGCTGACCGCGGGACTGGCGGGCTGCGCCCCGACCGAGGCGGTCGATCCCACCGAGGGGTGCGGCGCTGCCGGCAGCCCGCCACCCGGTGAGCCCGGCTCGGCAGAGGTGCTGCTCACCGTCGCCTCCGCTCCCGGCACCCGGCTGCTCTCGATCGTGCTGTACACCGACGGTTGGGTGCTCCTGGCCGCGGACCTGTCGTCGCCCGCGGTGAACGCCCTCACCGTGCCGCTGATGGCGCCCCCACCACCCGCTGGCCGGCCCTGGCAGGCGGCGTACGTGGGGAGCTGCCAGCTCGACGGTATCGCCGAGGTGGCAGCCGAGGAGCTCGCCACCGACGCCGACCTCGGCGACCCGCAGATCACCGACCAGAGCACCACCCTGGTCACCTACTACGGGGGCGCCAGCCCCGCCGTCACCCGGGCCTACGCCCTGGGTGCGGAGGAGGGCAGCCGCCTGAGCCGGGCTGACCGGCAGGGTCGAGCCGTGCTGACCGGGCTGATCGCCGCGCTCCGGGACGCCACCAGGACCGGTGAGGTGCTCCCGGTGGAGAGGGTGCAGGTGACCGGCGACATCGAGGACGGGGAGCCGGCCGGCTGGCCCGGGCCACCGTTGGCGGAGCTGCTCGTGGTCGAGGACTACTGCGGTGAGCTCACCGGCGAGGAGGCACGCACGGTGCTGGAGTACCTGAGCAGCACGGAGGAGGACGTCGGCTGGTTGCGCGCCGAGGTGGTGCCACCGGGCCTGCCCGCCTGCGGTTGAGCAAGCCCCAGGCCGGCCGGGGAGCCTACGGCGCGTGAGCTCCGCCGTCGGCGGCCGGAGCAGCCCGGACCAGCCGGGGGAGCCTACGGCGCGTGACCTCCGCCGTCGGACTAGTGCTGCGGCACCCGGCGCACCGGGGCGCGCCCGGCCGGCTGGCTCACCGGGGCGACCGCCGGGACCTCCGGCACCGCCAGCCGCACCGGCTCCTCGGCGCGCACGTGCACCGGCTCACCGTGGTGGCTGGTGTGCAGCTCGGTGCCCGCCACCAGCTGGTACTCGGCGCTCACCTGGCCGTCGGTGCGGGTGATGTCGACGGCGAGCACCGCCTCCCGCTGTCGCACGTGGAACCGTAGCCGGTTCAGCTCCGGAGGCAGCCGCGGGGCGAAGGTGAGGTGGCCGCCGTGGTCGCGCATCCCGCCGAAGCCGGCGACCGCCACCAGCCAGGCGCCACCCATCGCGGCGATGTGCAGCCCGTCGTCGACGTTGCCGTGCAGGTCGCCCAGGTCCACCAGCGCCCCCTCGGCCCAGTAGTCGT
>CAZMDO010000197.1:0-5195 GCA_964564445.1 uncultured Ruaniaceae bacterium
GGCCGCCGTCGCGGATCGGTGGGAAGACGAACTCCTCCTCCAGGTAGATGTGCCGCCGCAGCGCGGTCATCGCGGCGAGCAGGGGAGCAGCCCAGGCGGACAGGTCCCCGTTCTTCTCGTCCGTGCCGGCACTGGCGACGAAGGCCTCGATGCCGGCGTCGATCTCGCGGTGCTCACGGGTGAGCGCGTCCGCCACGGAGGTGGGCTGGTCGCTGGTCTGCGTCATGGTGCGGTCCCCGGGGTAGGGCCGCGGCGCCGGGATGCGTCCTGGATCCCGGCGCCGCAGCATCGGCCTGGTGCAGGTCAGGCCGTCTCGAGCGCGGCGTCCACGGTGATCGTGGCACCGGCAAACAGTCGCGAGATCGGGCACAGGGCGGAGGCCTCCTCGACCACCTTCGCGAAGCCGGCCTCGTCCAGGCCGGGCACCACCGCGCGCACGGTGAGCGCTGAGGTGGTCACGGTGGGTGCGCCGTCGACCTCGTCCAGGGTCACCGCCGCCTCGACGCTGACCTGGTCCGCTGGGGTGTTGTTCTCGCCGAGCTTGAGGGAGAGGGCCATCGAGTAGCAGGAGGAGTGCGCGGCCGCAGCCAGCTCCTCCGGGCTGGTCTTCCCGCCGGGCGCCTCGGTGCGGGCCGCCCAGGTGACGGTCTGGCCGTCCAGGACCCCGCTGCTGCTCTCACCGAGGGTTCCGGTGCCGCTCGCCAGCGAGCCCTTCCAGGTGGTCTTCGTGCTCCGAACCGCGATGCTCATGGTCATCCTCTCTATTTGTACAAGTGGAACTTGTCTAAATCATACACATCGGTAGGGCGGTGTGCGGACCTGGGTCGAGGGCTGCCCGGCGGCCCGCCGCGATCAGGGGTGAGCCGCTCGGCCCGGCCGCCCTGCCGGGCGCGGATCCGGCGCCCGCCGCGATCAGAGGCCTGCCTGACCGTATCGATAATGAGAATGAGTCGCATTACTGTTAGGGTGCTGACACCCGACCGAAAGGAGTGGGCCGACGACCGCCGGCCCGACCGCTGATGACCGCACTCATGAACGCCAGCCGCCGCGGCGGCTCCGCTCTCGCGCTGCTCACGACCATCCCGCTGGTGCTGGCAGCCTGTGCCGCGGGCACCGATCCCCACCCGCCCGCCACCAGCACACCGCCCGCCACCAGCACACCGCCCGCCGCCAGCTCACCGCCCGCCGCCGGTACGGCGCCGAGCGGGACCGAGGTCGCCGCCGTCACTCCCCGGCTCGTGCTCAGCTACGCCGGTGGGCTGCAGGTCCTGGACGCCACCACCCTGGAGATCGTCGCCGACCTGCCCGCCGACGGGTTTCTGCGGCTCCACCCGGCCGGTGACGGCCAGCACGTCCTGGTTTCCACCGCGGCCGGCTTCCAGGTGCTCGATACCGGTACCTGGGCCGTGCCGCACGGCGACCACTCGCACTACTACACGGCCGACCCCGTGCTCACCGAGGTCACCTACCCCGCGCAGCGGCCGGGCCACGTGATCGCCCACGACGGCGAGGTCGCCCTCTTCGACGACGGGACCGGCACGGCCACTGTGCTCGATGCAGCCTCGGTGGCCGCAGGCCCCGAGGAGGCCACGGTGCGTGAGCACACCACGCCCGCCGCCCACCACGGCGTGGCCGTGGCCCTCGACGACGGCACGCTCGTGGTCACCGAGGGCACCGAGGAGGAGCGCTCCGGCATCCGGGTGCTAGACGTCGAGGACAACGAGATCGCCGCCTCGGACGCCTGCCCGGGCGTGCACGGCGCCGAGGTCGCCGCCGAGCAGGCCGTGGTGGCCGGGTGCGAGGACGGGGCGCTGATCTACCACGATGGCCAGATCACCCACGCGGACAGCCCGGACGAGTATGGCCGGATCGGCAACCAGGCTGCGTCGCCCGACTCGCCGATCGTGCTCGGTGACTACAAGAGCGACCCGGACGCCGAGCTGGAGCGGCCCACGAAGGTCTCCTTGATCGACACCCGCACCGCCGAGATCACGCTGGTGGACCTGCCCGCCTCCTACTCCTTCCGCTCGCTGGCCCGCGGTGAGGACGGCGAGGCGCTGGTGCTCGGCACCGACGGCGCCATCCACGTGATCGACCCGGAGCGCGGAGAGCTGGAACGCTCCATCCCGGTGCTCGAGCCGTGGGAGGAGCCCGGTGAGTGGCAGCGGCCCAGGCCGACGATCGCCGTCGCGGACGGGACCGCCTACGTGAGCGACCCGGACGCGCGGGTGATCTACGCCGTCGACCTGGCCACCGGCGAGGTGTGGAACGAGGGCGAGCTGACCGTGGTGCCCAACGAGCTGATCACGGTCAGCGAAGCAGCTCAGGCACCCGGTGCGGAGGGTGAGGGCCACGAGCATGGGGAGGGCGAGGGCCACGAGGAGCACAGCCACAGTGACTGACCGGCTCCGGCCGGCGGCTGCGCTCGTGGTGGTCGCCGGCCTGCTCGGCCTCGCTGCCTGTTCGGCAGGGGAGCACGACGGCGGTCCTTCCGTTCTCGCCTCGTTCTACCCATTGGTGTTCGTCGCCGAGGAGGTGGGTGGCCCCGCCGTCGACGTGCAGAGCCTGACGCCGGCGGGCAGCGACCCGCACAGCCTCGAGCTGTCCCCGGCCCAGGTGGTTCAGCTCGGCGAGGCAGACCTGGTGGTGTACGGCTCCGGGCTGCAGGCCGCCGTGGACGAGGCCATCGCCATGCAGCCGCCGGCCGAGGTGATCGACGCGGTCGAGGTGGCCGGTCTCGGCGAGCCCGGCGACACCAGCCCGTTCGCCACCGGCGACCCGCACTTCTGGCTCGATCCCACGCTGCTGGAGCCGGTCGCCCAGGCGGTGGCCGACCGGCTCGCCGCCGCCGACCCGGATCACGCCAGCGCCTACGCACGGCGCGCCGAGGAGCTGGTGGCCGAGCTGGAGGCACTGGACCGCTCCTACGCCGACTCCCTCGAGGCCTGCCGGGGCGCGGTGCTGATCACCTCGCACGAGGCGTTCGGCGACCTGGCCGACCGCTACGGACTGCAGCAGGAGGGCATCGCTGGGATCGACCCCGAGGTGGAGCCCTCGCCTTCCCGGGTGCGCGAGGTGGGTGACCTGGTCCGGGAGAACGGCGTGCGCACCCTGTACTTCGAGGCGATCACCTCGCCGCGCGTCACCGAGCAGCTGGCCGAGGAGCTCGGCGTGGACACCGCTGTGCTCGACCCGCTGGAGAGCCCGCCTGCACAGGGGGACTACCTGACCGCGATGGCCACCAACCTGGAGGCGCTCACCGGCGGGCTGGCCTGTGCAGCACCGTGACCGCCTATCGGACACTGAGTGCCACCGCTCAACTGCTACCCCCGGTGCCGCATGACAGCGGACTGTCACGAGGGAGCCGGGGGTAGCAGTTCTATGAGCCGTGAGCTACCCGTTCACCGGCTGCTCAGTCAGGAGTTGTCTCGGACCTCCGCCGGGTAGTTGGGAAGAAGTTGGACGCCCACCAGCACCACGATGAACACGACTCCGGCCGCGATGCCGCCCGAGTCGTGCAGGAACCAGCAGGCGCCGAGGACGGCGAGTGCTAGTGCGACTGAACTGGCTCGAAGGCCCGTCCGTTGCTTGGCGCGCGCGTATCGAATCATCGCGGCTATCGCGACACCGAGCGCGGCTGCAAGAGCCGAGAAGAGCGCGTATGTCATCGGCAGTAGCCTCCCGCCTCGCTGCCGCCGTACGGCTGCCAGATGTTCGCGATGTGGGCGTAGTACACAAACTTGATACAGCTACCAGAAGCGTTGATGAGTCCTGCATAAGCGGCAGCAAGTCCAGCGGCTGCGGCAACTGCTTTCGATACTGTGGGTTCCGGGATCAGAGCAGCGGCGGCGGCGACGCCGGAGGCCCCAGATGCGATCATCAGCGACTCTGATCGATTGAAGTACACAGTGGTGTTCCACCATGTCCTCGTCACCATTGGGTCGGCAATGACTGGGAACGACGCGTCAGCGGCTGGTTCAACCACTTGTACAAGGGACTGGCCTGATACCTCGTAATGTGTCTCCACGACCATGCCTTCAGAATCGACGGCCCAGGGTGCATCGACGATCCCCACGACCATCCGGACCCCGCCTGCTACCTCTCGATGGAGTTCCACAGTCCCGTCTGCCATCAGGACCGGCCAGACATCGTCACCGAATGAGTACTGATACTCATGGGTCGGTGCCGCATCCTCGATGATGGTCTGCATACGCACCGCACCATTCGATAGCGCTTGGATCGCAAGGTCGGACGTCTCACCGGCGAATACGACCGTGCCATCGTCGGCCTGATCTCCTGCCGACCACACCTGCGCACCCGCGACCGAGATCTCGAGTGGTTGCGGGTCAACCGAGCCGGAACGCCCGCGACCCGCAAGTACGATCGATTGAGCAGGGTCGAGTGGAATGGAGACCATGGCATTCGTGCCGGTGACGGTCACCATATTCCCCCCAGCTGTGCCGTCAAGGACGGCCCCTTGCTGCGGTGCCACCTCCTCGATCAGGGCTGCCACGTCGTCGGGATCGTCTGCCCCGGGTGGCGCGGCTGCAGCCGGTCCGGTAGAGAGGACCGCGACCACGGCGACAGTTGCGGCAGCGGCAATTCCAGTTGGCGCTCTGAACACAGAGCATCACTCCCATCTAGCTAGGGCGGCGCCCTCCGGTAGAGGAACTTCGGATATGCCGCCCCTACATTGGAGATGTCCGGCACACCGCGCTTGATTACACGCAAAGTCTGCTCATCTCGCAATGCGAGATCCGCCTGTTGATGACGGGTCAAGAGGTCTGGGAGCGCGTCGCCGTCGAGTCCGGCACGCGGATCCGCGTCGCCGCGATCAGCGGGCAGCGTGCCTACCACTGGCGCTGACCACCACGCCACGATTCCCCGCATCCGCATCGTCCCCGTCGGTCAGTGGTGCGTCACCGCCCTGCTTGGCTACGGCCCCGCCGTCGGCCCCCTCCCGGCGGCGCCGCTCACCGCGGCGCTCCACCAGCAGGTAGAGCACCGGCACCAGCAGCAGGGTGAGGAACGTGGAGGTGACCAGCCCGCCGATCACCACCAGCGCCAGCGGCTGGGAGATGAAGGCACTGCCGCCGGTGAGCCCGATCGCCATCGGGGTGAGCGCGCCGATGGTGGCTGCAGCGGTCATCAGGATCGGACGGAGCCGGTGCCGGCCGCCCTCGGCGATCGCCTCG
>CAZMDO010000198.1:0-5168 GCA_964564445.1 uncultured Ruaniaceae bacterium
TCATCCATGGCAGATTAGCCTCTATGGACATCGACGCGTTCGTGGCCGTGAACTCCAGCCGCTGGGACCGGCTCGCCGCACTGCTGCGTCAGCGGCGCCTGGACGGGGCCGAGGCGGACGAGCTGATCCGCAACTACCAGCTCACCGCGACCGACCTGTCCCGGGTCCGCACCAGCGCACCCGACCCGAGCATCGTCTCCCGCCTGTCCATCCTGCTGGCCCGCGCCCGCGGGCTGATCGCCGGCGCCCACGAGCCCGCCTGGTCCGACGTGACCCGGTTCGCGGTGATCTCCCTGCCGGCGGCGTTCTACCGGGTGCGCTGGTGGACGGTGGCGGCGATGCTGCTGTTCTGCGCCTACGGCGTGGCGGTCGGGTTCTGGGCCTACCACGACCCGGCGGTGCTGGACCGGATGGGCACCCCGGCGATGCGGGAGCAGTACGCCCGCGAGGCCTTCGCCGCCTACTACTCCAACTACCCGGCACCGGACTTCGCCGCCCAGGTGTGGACGAACAACGCGTGGATCGCGGCGAGGGCGATCGGCGGCGGCATCACCGGCGTGTTCCCGATCTACATCCTGCTGGCGAACGCCGAGGGGGTGGGGATGGCCGCAGCGG
This sequence comes from uncultured Ruaniaceae bacterium, assembly GCA_964564445.1. Lineage (GTDB taxonomy): Bacteria > Actinomycetota > Actinomycetes > Actinomycetales > Beutenbergiaceae > Ruania. The sequence goes on from CAZMDO010000198.1 coordinate 616, forward strand.
TGATGGCCGAGCACGACTACCTGGACGTGTTCTTCGCGCTCATCCTCCCGCACGGGCTGATGGAGCTGACCGCGATCTTCATCTCCGTGGGCGCCGGGGTGAAGCTCTGCTGGGCATGGATCGCGCCGGGCCCGCGCACCCGGGGCCGGGCGCTCGCCGAGGAGGGCCGCGCCCTGGTGACGGTCGCGATCGGCCTGGTGGTGGTGCTCGGGGTGAGCGGTCTGGTGGAAGGGTTCGTGACGCCGTCGAACCTGCCGACCGGGGTGAAGATCACCATCGGCGCCCTGGTGCTGGCCGCCTACTGGACCTACACGATCGTGCTCGGCCGGCGCGCCGTGCGGGACGGCGAGACCGGGGACGTGCGTGCCGAGCACGCCGAGGACACGGTGGCGATGGCGGCATGACCACCGCCGACGCACGCTCCGCGGACGCACGTACCGCGGACGGACCCGGCCTGCCGGTGGCCGCCACCCCGGACGAGGCCGGTGTGCCCGCTCTGGCCCTCCTGCGGCTGCTGGACCGGCTGGAGCGCCGCGGCCTGAACACGCACTCGCTGCTGGTCGCCCGCCGTGGGGTGCTCGCCTTCGAGGGCTACTGGGCGCCGTACAGCGCCGAGACGCCGCACCGGCTGTACTCGGCGAGCAAGTCCTACGTCTCGGTGGCGATCGGCGCCCTCGTCGACGACGGTGCCCTCGCCCTGGCCGACCGGGTCGCCGACCACTTCCCGGACAAGGTCCCGCCGGACGTGCACCCGTACGTGGCCGCGATGACGGTGGAGGACCTGCTCACCATGCGCACCGCGCACGGGGCCACCACCTACAAGCAGGTGGCCGACCCGGACTGGGTGCGCACCTTCTTCACCGTGCCCCCGGACCGGGTGCCTGGCACGGTGTTCAGCTACGACACCTCGGCCACGGTCGTGCTCACCGCGCTGGCCGAACGGCTCAGCGGGATGCCGCTGCCGGAGTACCTCGTCGCCCGGGTGCTCGGCCGGATCGGCGTACAGGATCCGGTGACCGCACTGGTCAGTCCCGCGGGCACCACCGCCGAGGAGCGCGCCGGCCGGCCCACCTGGCGGGAGATGGAGCACAACCGCCGGGGTGTGACCCACGGCGGTTCCGGGCTCTTCACCACGCCGCGGGACTTCCTCCGGTTCGCCCAGCTCTGCCTGCAGCAGGGTCGATGGGGCGGGGAGCAGATCGTCTCCGCGGCGTACCTGGCGGCGGCCACCGGGTACCAGGCGGCCACGGCGCACGTCGCCGGGCACCTGCCGGACAGCCGCTGCGGGTACGGCTACCAGTTCTGGCGCACCCGGCACGGCGGCTTCTCCGCCCGCGGCATGGGCGGCCAGATCGCCCTGTGCCTGCCGGAGAAGGATCTCGTGGTGGTGACCACCGGCGACAACCAGGGTCGCACCGGCACCGAGCAGGCCTTCTTCGATGCGGTCTGGGACGAGCTGCTGCCCGCGCTGGACGATCCGGGCGCCGCCTCGCCGGAGGCCGTCACGGAGCTCGGCCGCGTACGGGCCCGCCTGGCGTTGGCACCGGTACCGGTCCGGCAGACAGCCCGCGCCGGCCAGGACTTCGCGGGCCGGTGGCGCCTGGACGAGCACCCGTACTTCCACACCCTGGACCTGGCCACCAGCACCGAGGGCGGCCGGCTGCAGCTGACCACCCGGGACGGGCAGGTGCGCACGTTCGCCTTCGGCATCGGCACGCTGGTGCCCGGCGAGCTGCCCGGCTACGGCTACCCGACGCTGGTCTCGGGCGCCTGGCTGGACGAGCAGACCTTCGCCCTGCACGTGCACGTGCTCGGCCGGTATCTCGCGCAGCTCGACCTCAGCGTGGCCCTCCGCGGCGATGCGGTGACCCTGACCATGACCGCGGCGGCGGAGGCGTTCGCGGAGGAGTACCGGGGCACGGTCAGCGGCCACGGGGCCGGCTGAGCGGTCCGCCCGGCTCGCCCGGCCCGTCCAAAGCCACCCCGGGCCCGCCCGGAGCCAGCCCCGGCTCGCCCGGCCCGTCCAAAGCCACCCCGGGCCCACCCGGCCCGCCCGGCAGGCTCAGAGCCGCCCGGCGGCCTTCAGCGCCAGGTAGGTGTCCGCCAGCGCGGGCGGCAGCTGGTCCGGGAGCCGTTCGACCACCTCGGCGTCGGTGCGCTTCAGCCGGGCGGCGAGCGCGGCCCGTTCCAGGTCGGCCCGTTCGGCGGCGGCGGCGTCGAACAGCTCTGCGGAGCTCTCCCGGGACCGGCGCAGCTCGTCGGTGCCTGGATCGGTGGCCGAGGCCACGATCACCTGGTGGTCCCGGGCCAGGGTCGCCACCGCCGGCAGCAGCCCGGTCTCGGCCACGCCGGCCTCGAGCGCGGTGAGCAGCACCACCAGCGCCCGCTGGGACAGCGCGTCGCGCACCTCCTGGGTGGTGCGGGTCCAGTCCGGCTCCACCAGGGTGGGGTGCACGGGGGAGAGGGCATCGGCGAGCTTGGCCATCACCGTGGGCCCGTGGTTGCCGCGCACCCGGGCGCGCACCATGTGGTCCAGGGCGATCAGGTCCACCCGGTCCCCGGCCTTGGACGCCAGCGCGGTCAGCAGCAGCGCCGCCTCGATCTGCGCCTCGATCCGCGGCTCGTCGCCGAGCCGGGCAGCGGACAGCCGGGAGGAGTCCAGCACGATCATCACCCGCCGGTCCCGCTCCGGGCGCCAGGTGCGCACCACCACCTCCGAACGCCGCGCGGTGGCGCGCCAGTCGATGGCCCGCACGTCGTCACCGATCACGTACTCGCGCAGCGAGTCGAACTCGGTGCCCTGCCCGCGCACGTTCACCGCGGTGCGCCCGTCCATCTCCCGCAGCCGGGCCAGCCGGGAGGGCAGGTGCCGGCGCGACTTGAACTCCGACAGCACCCGCAGCGTGCCAGGTACGTGCCGGGAGTCCTGCCGTGCCGCCAGCCCGAGCGGCCCGTACCGGCGCACGGTGACCAGGTCCGCGTGCAGGTCGCCGCGCCGGTGCGGGCGCAGCGGGGTGCGCACCCGCCGGGACTCACCGGGCGGCATGGTCAGGCGGAACCGGTTCGCCCCGGCCCCGGCGCTGGGCTGCCATGCGTCGCGCACCAGCACCCGGGCGGTGCGCCGGCCGGTGTTGGTCAGGGTGAGCACCGAGGTGGCCGGTTGCCCGCGGCGCACCGACCCGAGCTGCCCGCGCCGCACCTGCACGGCAGCCGGCGCCCCGGCCAGCCACAGGTCCACGCCCAGGGCACCCGCCACGATCGCCGCCCAGGTCCACACGGTGGCGCCCTGGGGGAGCAGCGCCACCGGGAGGATGCCGAGCGCGACCAGCGCGACCGCTCGTCCGGTGATGACCATCAGCGCGGGACCGGGACGGACCCCAGGATGCCGTCGAGCACGGTCTCTGCGGTGACGCCCTCGAGCTCGGCCTCGGCGCGCAGCTGTACCCGGTGCCGCAGCGTGGGGTGCGCCAGCGCCTTCACGTCGTCGGGGGTGACGAAGCGGCGACCGGAGAGCCACGCCCACGCCCGGGAGGTGGCGAGCAACGCCGTCGCACCGCGGGGGGAGACCCCGAGGGAGAGCGACGGGGAGGTGCGGGTGGCCCGGCAGATGTCCACGATGTAGCCGAGCACCTCGGGGCCGATCTCCACCTCGGCCACCTCGGCGCGGGCGGCGGCGAGCTGCTCGGCGTCGGCCACGGCCTGCACCCCGGCGGCCTCCAGGTCCCGGGGGTCGAAGTCGTGGGCGTGCCGGTGCAGCACCTCGATCTCCTCGGTGCGCTCCGGCAGCGGCAGGATCAGCTTGAGCAGGAACCGGTCCAGCTGGGCCTCCGGCAGCGGGTAGGTGCCCTCGTACTCCACCGGGTTCTGCGTGGCGATCACCATGAACGGGTCCGGCAGCGGCCGCGGCTCACCGTCCACGGACACCTGCCGCTCCTCCATCGCCTCCAGCAGCGAGGCCTGGGTCTTCGGCGGGGTCCGGTTGATCTCGTCGGCGAGCAGCAGGTGGGTGAACACGGGGCCCTCGCGGAAGGAGAACTCCGCGGTGCGCGCGTCGTAGACCAGCGAGCCGGTCACGTCGCCGGGCATCAGGTCCGGGGTGAACTGCACCCGTTTCATGTCCAGCTCCAGCGCCGCGCCCAGGGTGCGGGTGAGCAGGGTCTTCGCCACCCCGGGCACGCCCTCGAGGAGCACGTGCCCGCGGCACAGCAGCGCGATCACCAGACCGGTCACCGCCGCGTCCTGGCCGACCACCGCCTTGGCGACCTCCCCGCGCACGGCGGACAGCGTGGCGCGCACGGCCGAGTCCTGCGTCGGCGGCTCGGCCGGCACCCCCGGCTGGGCGGGCTGCTCCGGTGGCGTGGTCTGCGCCGGCTGTCCGTAGCCCGCCGGGTACTGCTGCCCCGGGTAGGGCTGGCTCTGGCCGGAGTAGGCGGGGCCCTGGCCCGGGTAGGCCTGGCCCTGGCCGGAGTAGGCGGGACCCTGACTGGAGGAGGCGGGACCCTGACCGGGGTACGCCTGGCCCTGACCCGGGTAGGGCTGGCTGCCGTAGGAGT
>CAZMDO010000199.1:0-5140 GCA_964564445.1 uncultured Ruaniaceae bacterium
CCGGGAGCACCTCGTCGGCCATCTCCATCACGATGGCGTTCGCGTCCCCGTAGGCCAGCAGCCCGGCCAGGGAGCCACGGCCGGCCATCCGGTACCGGCCGGAGTTGTAGATGATGATCAGATCGATGCCGCCGGCCTCCGCGGACTTCGCCGAGATCCCGGTGCCGGCGCCACCGCCGATGATCGGCCGTCCGTCGGCCACGGTCTGGCGCAGCCGGGCCAGTGCGGTGCTGCGATCCATGTCTGTTCCTTCCTGCGCGGGTGCGCGGTCAGCGTCGTGCGGTGATGAGGGCGTGCAGCCGCCGGGCGGCCTCGCGCCCGAATCCCGGGTCGTTGATGTGCTGGTCGGCCTCGAACACCGCCACGGCCGAGCCGGCCAGCGCCGCACGCAGCGCGTCGAACAGTGCGGCGTCCGCCTCCGGGTCGTGGAACGGGCCGCCTTCGGTGTCGATCCCGCTCAGGCCGCGCAGCGGGAGCACGACGGCGATCGGTCCCCTGGCTCCGGCCAGCTTCGTGCCGATCCGCTCCCCCAGGCGCGCGCTCTCCTCGGGTGTGGTGCGCATCAACGTCACCGTGGGGTTGTGCACCACGAAGGTCCGGTCCTCGAACCGGTCCGGGACCAGCTCACGGGGCCCGAAGTTCACCATGTCCAGGGCCCCCAGGGAGACCACCTGTGGGATGCCGGCGGCCCCTGCCGCTTCCAGCCGGTGCGGGCCGGCGCTGAGCACCCCGCCGACCAGGTCGTCGGCCAGCTCGGTGGTGGTCAGGTCGAGCACACCGGCCAGCCGGCCGTCGGTGGCGAGCTTCTCCATCGCCCGTCCGCCGGCGCCGGTGGCGTGGAAGACGAGCGCCTCGTAACCGAGCTCGGTCAGCTCGGCGCGAGCCTCGTCCACCGCCGGGGTGGTCAGCCCGAACATGGACAGCCCGACCAGGGGCTTGTGCTCAGCCTCCGGGCGGTGCCGGCGGGCCTCCTCCTCGGCAGCCATGGCGGCGATCGCGGCGGCGGCATTGCCGAACACCTGCGCGGAGACGGAGTTGATGCCGGCCACGTCGACCACCGAGTACATCATCGTCACGTCCGACTCGCCCACGTACGGGGCCACGTCGCCGGCGGCCATCGTGGAGACGAGCAGCTTCGGCACCCCCACCGGCAGGGCCCGCATCGCCCGGGAGGCCACCGAGGAGCCACCCGACCCGCCCAGGGCGAGCACACCGTCGACCGTCCCCTCCTGGAACAGGCGCAGCAGCACAGCCGCGGCCCCGTCGGCCATGGCGTCCATCGCCGCACCGCGGTCACCGGCCTCGCGGAGGCGGCCCAGGTCATGGTCGGCCGCGGCCGCCACCTCCGCGGGGGTGACGTCGGCAGCAGCCTCGGAGGTGGTGCCGACGTCGATCATCAGCACCTGCGCGCCGTGGCCACGGACCTGGTCGGCGAGCCACGCATACTCGGTGCCCTTGGTGTCCAACGTGCCGATGAGAGCGACGGTTGCCATCTTCTCCTCCTCGAGGTGCGGTGCTGTTTCCAGTCTGTGCCCCGAGACCACGCCGCATGTGGTCCACTTGAGCGGAAGTGGTCCACGAGAGGTGGTGGCGGTGGCCCGGATCCCGGCTGAGCGGCTGGTGCGCCTCCTCGGCGACTGGCAGGACGGCACGCGGGCGTCGGCACGGGCACTGCAGGCGGCGCTGGCCGAGGTGATCGACGGCGCACACCTGCCGGCCGGGCAGCAGATGCCGGGCCAGCGGGAGCTGGCCGGGGCGCTCGGCGTCGCGCGGGGCACCGTGGCCCGGACCTACGCCGGGCTGGTGGAAAGCGGTCACCTGTCGGCGCGGCACGGGTCGGGGACCGTGGTGCGGCTTCCCCGGCACGTCACCGGTCTCGGCGAGGGTCGGCTCACCTCGTTCGATGACGGCGGAGCTCGCCCGGTCCACGATCTCTCCTCTGGTGCGTTGCCGGGTTCGCAGCTGCTGGCGGGCGTGCTGCCAGAGGTCGGCCGGCTCCTCGGGGAGCACCACCTGGACGAGGCGGGCTACCACCCGGCGGGCCTACGCGAGCTGCGCACCGCCGTCGCGACGATGACCACCGAGCAGGGGCTGGCGACCGGCCCGGAGGAGGTGATGATCACCGCCGGGTCGCAGCAGGCGGTCTGGCTGCTGGCCACCGCACTCACCGGGCCGGGCAGCCTGGTGGTGACCGAGGACCCGACCTACCGGGGTGCGCTGGAGGCGTTCGCTGGGACGGGGGCGCGGGTGCAGGGGGTGCCTGTCTCGGCCACCGGGGTCGATGTGGACCTGCTCGCGCGAGCGGCGGCACGGGCGGACGTGGTCTACCTGCAGCCCTCGCTGCACAACCCGACCGGGGTGCACACCTCGTTGGCCCGTCGGCGGCAGATCGCCGACGCCCTGGCCGGCACCTCGGCGCTGGTGGTGGACGACCAGTCCAGCGCGGACCTGTCCTGGACGCGGTCGGACCGGCTGCCCGGGCTGGAGCACCTGGTGGACCCGGACCGGCTGCTGGTGGTGGGCACGCTGTCGAAGGTGTTCTGGGGTGGCATCCGGGTGGGCTGGATCCGTGGTCCACGGACGCTGATCGGCAGGCTCACCGACCTGCGCCGCAGCCTGGACCTGGCCGGGTCGGTGCTGGACCAGCTCGCGGCCGTGCTGCTGCTGCCGCAGATCGGTGCGCAGCGGGCCACCCGAGGCCGATTCCTCGCCGACCGGTTCACCGAGGTGTCCGGGGTGCTCACCGCGACGCTGCCGGCCTGGCAGTGGTGGTTGCCGGCAGGCGGGTCGGGACTGTGGGTGGACACCGGCAGCGATGCGGTGGCGCTGGCGCAGGCCGCGCTCGGTGCTGGGGTCCGGCTCACGGCTGGACCGGCGTTCTCCCCGCACGACGGTCACCGGCAGTTCCTCCGGCTGCCGGTGTGGCACCCGGTAGACGAGCTGGCCGAGGCGCTGACGGTGGTGGCCGGGCTCGGCGCCGGTGCCGTTCTTTCCCGGGCGCACCCGCAGGGTTAGAGCCGAGGTGAGCGAGATGAGGACGGGGCCTTCTCTCCGCCGCCCACCCGCTCCGCTGAAGGGAGCGTGACGGCCCACGGCAGCACGACCCGTACCCGCGGGGTGCGGGCACTGGCTCTGCCGGCACCCCGTGGCGCTCGGCACCTTCGCGTCGACAGACAACTGAGAGGAACCGACATGTCTGCACGACTGGTCGTGGCCGAGGTCGACAAGGATGCCTACACCCCGTTGCTGGCGCTGGAGAAGTACGTGCACTCCGGCCAGCTGGGCGAGGAGCTGATCGCGCTGGTGAAGGTGCGCGCCTCCCAGCTGAACGGGTGCGCGTTCTGCCTGGACACGCATGCCACCGAAGGGCGCAAGGCTGGCCTCGACCAGCGCAAGCTCGTCAGCGGAGCAGCTCAGCAGCCGGGCTCGGATCCTGGGGTTGCTCGTCGGCGCGCGGTGCCGGCCAGATGGCGCGGAGCACTCGGACCGCCTCGTCGAACTCTGCATCGACCTCGCGGCACGCCGTCGCGTAGGTCCGGGCAGCCTCGATCACCGGGCGCCGGGTGGCTGTAGCGGCCTGACCCACCCGCGTGCCGCCACCGGTGCGGGTCTCCAGCACCCCCTCCTCCTGCAGTGCGCGGTACGCCTTGGCCACGGTGCGGGGGGCGACACCGAGATCGCGCGCGAGCTGGCGGACCGAGGGCAGCCGCTCGCCGGCGGCGAGCTGACCGGTGGTGACCAGACCCCGGATCTGCTCGCGCACCTGCTCGGCCAAGGGAGCCCCGCCCTCGGTGAGCTCGATGATCACGGCCGGTCCGCCGTCGTGCGCGTGCGCAGCCACCCAAGGCTACGGGAGGGGACCGGAAGCACGGAGAACAGCACGGTCAGCCAGGCCGCCAGCCCGACGGCCAGCAGGCAACCGCTGGCCACCCAGAGCGCCGGCCCGATCGCCGCGAAGGGGGTGCCGAACTGGATCCACCCAGCAGATCCGGCGCGCAGGCCGCCGCCCATGGAGGAGGTGGCCGCAAGGCTCTGCAGGACAGCGGCGAGGTGGCTGGCCACTCCACCGATGGCGGTCAGCAGCACGTTCCGACCGCGCAGCCGCCGGAGGGCGATGTCCCGGTCACGGTCGCCACCGAGCGCCAGCGGCGGCCGACCGATCCTGGCCAGCACCAGCAGGGTGAGCAGCACCAGCACGGCAAGCAGCACGAGCGCCGGCACCGAGTAGTACCACCCGTAGATCTCCGTGCCATTGACCGTCTCGCCGGTGCGGACCCAGTACATGCGGTACCGCCCCTCACCGTCCGGCTCGGAGGCGAACCCGGCCGCCACGGTGAGCGCCAGGACGACCGCCACCAGCACACCGAACCAGAACAGCAGACGGCCGGAGGCAAAGGACCACATCGTCCGGCGAGAGATCTCGGCAACGCCCCCCGCCCGGCGCGCTGGCCACGGGAAGAGCAGGAGCACCACCGCCACCACGGCCAGCACGATCGGCACGACGAACCAGTCGCCGACGACCAGCCTCGCCAAAGGCTGCGGGAGCCGCAGCGCCCAGAGCGGGAAGCCCAGCACCCGCAGCGCTGTGACGACCAGCAGCGGGACCACCGCCGCGACGATCGTCCACCTGCGCAGCGCACCCGTGGGCACCGCCCAGCCGTGCGCCTTCGTCCGCCACCAGATCAGGACGGTCGCGACCAGCGCCACGACGATCGGCCCGAAGGTCAACGCGAAGTACCGGCCCATGGTCCCTCCCGGAGGGTTCGATGTACTACGGCGAGGATACATTTGATGTATCACGTGCGCAATACATTCGATGCACGGCGGCGCCGGGGCCGCCACCCGGTCACGGGTCACGGCCCCGGCGTCACCACCTCAGCTCACGGCCAGGGGAACCAGGGGAACAGGATCTTCAGCAGGAAGTCCCAGATCTTCCCGATCAGGTCCAGGATGGCGTCCCACAGGCCACCGTCGTCGCCACCGCCGTCGTCACCACCTGCGGCGATGGTCACCGGCACGGACACCGTCGTGCCGTTGCTGTCGCTGATGAGCAGCTCGCTCTCCCCGGCAGACAGGCCCTCGGGCACCTGAACGCGCACCTGCGCCTGGCCGACCAGGTCGGTGGTGTCCACGATGGTCG
>CAZMDO010000200.1:0-5128 GCA_964564445.1 uncultured Ruaniaceae bacterium
GGGTGCTGAACGTGCCCAGCGAGGAGAAGCCGACGGCGAAGCACACCTCGGTCACGGACAGCTCACCTCGGCGCAGCAACGTCATCGCGCGCTCCACCCGGCGGGTCATCAGGTAGCTGTACGGCGGTTCCCCGTAGGCCGCCCGGAACCGCCGGCTCAGGTGCCCGGCGGACATCCCCACCTCACGAGCCAGCGCTTCGACGTTCAACGGCTCCGCGTACTCCCGGTCGATCCGGTCTCGGACGCGTCGCAGCAACGTCAGGTCACGCAGCCGCTGCTGCGCAGCCGTGGTGGGGGCCATGCCCCGATCGTGTCACGACCCCCACCACGGGGTCCATGGTCGCCGCTCAGACGCGGATGCCGATGTACTTGGTCTCCAGGAACTCCTCGATGCCGAGGAAGCCGCCCTCCCGGCCCAGACCGGACTCCTTGATGCCACCGAACGGGGCGGCCGGGTTGGACACCACCCCGAGGTTCAGCCCGACCATGCCGGCCTCCAGGCCCTCACCCACCCGGATGCCGCGGGCCAGGTCCTCGGTGAAGGCGTAGGAGACCAGGCCGTACGGGGTGTCGTTCGCCAGCGCGATCGCCTCCTCCTCGCTGTCGAACGGGGTGATCGCGGCGACCGGGCCGAAGATCTCGGTGCGGCCCATCTCCGCCTCCGGGGGCACGTCGGTGAGCACGGTGGCCGGGTAGAAGTGGCCACGGCCCTGGTGCGCCGTGCCGCCCAGGTGCACGGTGGCGCCCCGGTCGGTGGCGTCGGCGACCAGACCGGTGACCTTGGCCACGGCGCGCTCGTCGATCAGCGGGCCGACCACCACACCGTCCTCGGTGCCCCGGCCCATCGGCAGCTCGGCCATCCGCGCGGCCATCTTCTCGGCGAACGCATCGGCCACGGACCGGTGCACCAGGATGCGGTTCGCGGCCGTGCAGGCCTGACCGATGTTGCGCATCTTCGCCAGCATCGCCCCGTCCACGGCGGCGTCCAGGTCGGCGTCCTCGAACACCAGGAACGGTGCGTTGCCGCCGAGCTCCATCGAGGTGCGCATCACCGTCTTCGCGCACAGCTGGAGCAGGTGCTTGCCCACGGCGGTGGACCCGGTGAAGGACAGCTTGCGCGAACGTGGGTCCAGGATCAGTGGGGTCATCACCTCGTCCGCCTGCTCGGTGGTGACCACGTTCACCACCCCGTCCGGGAGCCCGGCACGGCTGAGCAGCTCGGCGAAGGCGAGCGTGCACAGCGGGGTCTGCGCGGCGGGCTTGATCACCGAGGTGCAGCCGGCCGCGATCGCCGGGCCGATCTTGCGGGTGCCCATCGCCAGCGGGAAGTTCCACGGGGTGATCATCAGGCTCACCCCGACCGGCTGCTTGGTCACCAGGAACCGGGAGCCGCCGCCCGGGGCGGGCATGTACCCGCCGTCGATGCGCACCGCCTCCTCGGCGAACCAGCGCAGGAACTCGGCCGCGTAGGCCACCTCGCCGCGGGACTCGGCCAGCGGCTTGCCCATCTCCAGGGTCATGACCAGCGCGAGCCGCTCGGTCTCGTCGATCATCAGCCGATAGGCGCGGGAGAGGATCTCGCTGCGTTCCCGCGGTGCGGTGCGGGCCCAGTCGGCCTGCACGGCGTGCGCGGCGTCCAGGGCGGGCATCGCCTCGGCCGGGCTGGCATCAGCCACCTCGCAGAGCACCTCACCGGTGGACGGGTCCTCCACCGGCAGCACGGCCTCGGTCGGTCGCCACTCGCCGGCGATGAACAGCCCCTTCGGGACGGACTCGATGGCCTCGCGCTCGGCGGCGGCGGTGGGGGTGGTGGTGTGCATGTTCGACTCCTTGCCTCATGGCCAGCCTAGAAGTATTGTCGACAATCCGACAATACTTCTCTGGAGGGTCCCATGGCCACATTGTCTCCCCACCTGCGCCAGGCCACACCTGTGCTGGTCGACCACGCCCGCGGCTGCGAGATCTTCGATGCCGAGGGCAGGCGGTACCTGGACTTCACCGCCGGGATCGGCGTGACCAGCACCGGGCACTGCCATCCCAAGGTGGTCGCGGCTGCGCAGGAGCAGGTTGGCAAGCTGGTGCACGGGCAGTACACCACGGTGATGCACCGCCCGCTGCTGGACCTGGTGGACCGGCTCGGGGACGTGCTCCCGGAGGGTCTGGACTCGGTGTTCTTCGCCAACTCCGGCAGCGAGGCGATCGAGTCCGCGCTGCGGCTGGTGCGGCAGGCCACCGGCCGACCGAACGTGATCGTGTTCCACGGCGGGTTCCACGGCCGCACCGTGGCCGCCGCGACGATGACCACCTCCGGGACGCGGTTCTCCGCCGGGTTCTCCCCGCTGATGTCCGGGGTGCACGTGGCCCCGTTCCCCACCGCGTACCGGTACGGCTGGAGCGAGGAGGAGGCCACCGACTTCTGCCTGCGCGAGCTGGACTACCTGTTCGCCACCATCAGCTCCCCCGCCGAGACGGCGGCCTTCATCGTGGAGCCGATGCTCGGCGAGGGTGGCTACATCCCCGGGAACACCCGCTTCTTCGCCGGGCTGCGGGAACGGGCCGACGAGCACGGCATCCTGCTGGTGCTGGACGAGATCCAGACCGGCTTCGGCCGCACCGGCAAGTACTTCGGCCACCAGCACTTCGACGTGCGCCCGGACGTGATCACCATCGCCAAGGGCCTGGCCTCTGGGTTCCCGATCTCGGGCATGGCCGCCTCCGCCGAGCTGATGGCCAAGGCCTGGCCCGGTTCCCAGGGGGGCACCTACGGGGCGAACGCGGTCGCCTGTGCCGCCGCGCTGGCCACCATCGAGGTGATCGAGGAGGAGCACCTGGTGGCCAACGCCGCCGAGCGCGGCCACCAGCTGCTCGCCGGGGCGCGGGACCGGGCCACCGAGGCGGTCGGGGACGTGCGCGGCCTGGGCCTGCTGGTCGGCTCGGAGTTCACCACCGTCGACGGCCGCCCGGACGGTGCCCGGGCCGCCGCCGCGCAGCAGGCCGCCGCGGCCAAGGGGCTGCTGATGCTCACCTGCGGAGCGCACATGAACACGGTGCGGATGATCCCGCCGCTGGTGGTCACCGCCGAGGAGATCGAGGAAGGGCTGAGCATCTGGTCCGAGGTGCTCGCCGAGGTCTGACCCTCTGGGCGGAGGCGCCCACCCGAGAACGAGGAGGCGGCTGTGCCGCGCTACATCACCATCACCCTGGAGCAACGCGGCGTGACCTGCCGGGCGCGGCTGCTCGACGAGGACGCCCCGGCGACCAGCGCCGCGGTCTGGGACGTGCTGCCGCAGTCCGGCGATGCGGTGCACGCCAAGTTCGCCCGGAACGAGGTGTACGCCCTGGTGCCCCGGATCACCAGTGCGCCCCGCCGGGAGAACCCCACCGTCACCCCGATCCCCGGGGACGTGTGCCTGTTCGACTTCGAACCGTGGGAGATCGGCAATCCCGCCTACGGCTACGAGGAGGGTTCCCAGGCGCACGCCGAGAACGGTGCCACCGACCTGGCGATCTTCTACGATCGGAACAACCTGCTGCTGAACGGTGACGTGGGCTGGGTGCCCGGCAACGTGTTCGCCACCATCACCGATGGTCTGCCGGCGATGGCCGAGGCGTGCAACGACCTGTGGCGGCGCGGCTTCGTGGGCGAGCGCCTCACCTACGCCCGGGCCTGAGGCGGCGCGGGTCTGGTGCGCCGGGTGACCGGCGCACCAGACCCGTCAGCACCGGCTGGCGCGTCAGGCCAGCAGCCACTCCACGTACCGGGCCACCGCCAGCACCAGGTCGTCGGCGTGCCGGGGTCCGACGATCTGCAGCCCCACCGGCAGCCCCGCCGCTGTGGTGCCCACCGGCACGCTGATCGCCGGCTGACCGGTCATGTTGAACGGGAAGCTGAAGCCCGCCCACTGCGGCCACCGGGTCATCCCGCTGCCCGGTGGCACGTCGTGCCCGGCCTCGAACGGCGGGACGGCCACCGCCGGGGTGAGCAGCACGTTGTGCTTCTCGTTGAACTCCCCCATCGCGATCCCGATCGCGGCGCCCACACCGCGGGCCTGGATGTAGTCCACCCCGGTGTGGCTCTCCCCCTTGTCCCAGACTGCCGCCAGGCCGGGGTCGATCGTCTCCCGCACGTCCGGCATGGTGCGCAGCAGCGCGGCAGCCCCGCAGGCCCACATCGTCTCGAACGCGTCGATCGGGTCGCCGAAACCCGGGTCGGCCTGCTCCACGTGCAGTCCGGCCTGGTCGATCCTGGCCACCACGGCGTCGATGATGGCGGCCACCTCCGGGTCCACCTGCAGGTAGCCCAGGTCCCGGGAGTAGGCCACGTGCATCCCGGTGACCTCCCGGTTGAACTCCCCCCGGTAGGTCAGGTGCGGTGGCGCCTGCGCGGTCGGGTCCCGGTGGTCGGGCAGGGACAGGATGTCCATCAGCAGCGCCGCGTCCTCCACGGTGCGGGTCATCGGACCGGCGTGCGCGAGCGGTGCGAACGGGCTCGCCGGGTACATCGGCACCCGGCCGTGGGTGGGCTTGAGCCCCACGATGCCGCAGAAGCTGGCCGGGATGCGGATGCTGCCACCGCCGTCGGTGCCCACCGCCAGTGGCGCCATCCCGGCAGCCACCGCGGCCCCCGCCCCGCCGGAGGACCCGCCGGGAGTCTTGCTGGGGTCGTGCGGGTTGCGGGTGATGCCGGTCAGTGGCGAGTCGGTGACCGCCTTCCAGGCGATCTCCGGGGTGGTGGTCTTGCCGACGAACACCATCCCGTCCGCCCGCAGCCGGGCCGCGACCGGGGAGTCCACCGGCCACGGCTGGTCCGCCCGGATCGACTTCGACCCCCGCAGCGTGGGCCAGCCCTCGGTGAGGAAGATGTCCTTGATCGAGATCGGCACCCCGTCCAGCAGCCCCTTGCTGTACCCGGTGCGCCACCGCTCCTCGGACTCCTTCGCCTGCGCCAGTGCCGCCTCCCGGTCCACCAGGTTGAAGGCGTTGATCTCGCCGTCCGCCTCCTCGATCCGGTCCAGGACGGCGGTGGTCACCTCCACCGGGGAGAGCTCACCGGCGCCGTAGGCGGTGACGAGTTCGACGGCGGTCATCTCGGTGGGTTCCACGTCAGCTCCCTGGTACGTATCCTCTG
>CAZMDO010000201.1:0-5119 GCA_964564445.1 uncultured Ruaniaceae bacterium
ACTCCACGTGCGAGAAGTATCGCTGCAGCCGCACCGCCCACTCCTCGTAGCTGAGTCCCTCCTCGTCCTTCACCGAGGACGCCGCACGGCTCTCCGCGTCGAACCCATCGATCTCCAGGTGGCCGAGCTCGAAGTTCGGGATCAGGTGCCCGTCGTGGATCATCGCCGAGCCGATCCCGGTGCCCAGCGTGATCACCAGCACCGTGCCCTTCTTCCCCTGGGCGGCGCCGTAGACCACCTCGGCGTAGCCGGCGGCGTCGGCGTCGTTGGCCACATAGGCGGTGTGCCCGGTCCAGCGGCGGGTCACCGCGGCCACGTCGGTGTTGATCCAGCGCTTGTCCACGTTCGCCGCGGAGTGGGACACACCGTTCTTGATGATCCCCGGGAACGTCACCCCGATGTGCGCCACCGACGGCAGCTCGAAGTGTGCGACCACCTCCTTGAGCACCGCCCCGACGGCGTCCGGGCTGGACTCGGCAGGTGTGGGCAGCCGGAACTTCTTGGTGAGCAGCTCACCGGTGCGCAGGTGCACCGGCGCCCCCTTGATGCCGGAGCCGCCGATGTCGATGCCGAAGCCGACCTCCTCGGCGGCGATCGCTGCCACCTTGGCGGCGTCCTTGTCCTTGCTCATCGGTGCGTTCCCTTCGTGAAACCTGGAGAGTACCCACACAAGCCACGGCAGGACTTGGGGCAGGCAGCAGTCTAGAGTTTTTCCCAGCAGCCGGTGGCCGCGCCGGCGTCGGAGAGAGCAGGTGAGACCGTGGTGAAACGCGAGAGGCTCGACCCTGGTCGGGCGTACTATTACAACCTGACAACTGGTAAGGTTGAGCGCGGTCTGGTCAGTGACTGGACCGGACGGATGGGCCCGTACGCCACCGAGGCCGAGGCCGCCAACGCCTTGCAGCGCGCGCAGGCGCGCAACAAGGAGTGGGAGCGCCAGGACCGCGAGTGGGAGGGTGACCAGCAGGATTGAGACGAGGAGCGGACGATGAGGCAGGCGATCCGTCGACTGGTGGGCGCTGCCGCCGTGGCTCTGGCCTCCTCCGTCGCACTGGCTCCGGTCGCCTCCGCCGCACCACCGTTCGTGCCCGAGGGGAAGGGTCCGGGTCTGCCGGTCGCCGCCCAGCCGCTGGTCGGGGTGCGCATCGCGGTGGACCCCGGCCACAACGGTGGCCGCACCGAGGACCCGGAGGCGGCGAACCGCCCGGTCCCGGACGGGCGCGGGGACCGGGTCGCGTGCAACACCACCGGCAGCGCCAGCGCCGAGGGCTACACCGAGCACGAGTTCGCCTTCGAGGTCGGTGAGCAGCTCGCCACCCAGCTGGACGGCCTGGGCGCCCGGGTGTGGATGACCCGCACCGAGGACGACGGGATCGGCCCGTGCGTGGACCGCCGCGGCACCTTCGCCGAGGACAACGACGTGGACCTGATGCTCTCCATCCACGCCGCCAGCGCCGAGGACGACGACACCCCCGGCTTCGTGGCCGTGGTCGCCGGGCCGGCGCTCTCCCCGTCCCAGGGCGCGCCCAGCCACGACCTCGCCGAGGCGCTGGTGCAGGCGCTGCTGGACGCCGGCTTCACCGCCAACCCGGACGTGCACGACCCGGTGCTGGAGCGCGACGACGACGCCACCCTGAACTTCGCCCGGCGCCCCACCGTGCTGCTCGAGCTCGGTCAGCTGCGCAACCCTGAGGAGGCGGAGCTGATGGCCAGCGAGGAGGGCCAGCAGCGCTACGTCGAGGCCCTCACCGAGGGCGTCATCGCCTGGGTGCGCGAGAACCGCTGACGGCGTCCCTCGCCGTGCCCGGGCACCTCACCCGGCACGTCTGCCGTGCTGGTCCTGCCGGCGACGGCGCCGCTCGCCGTGGCGCGGGATCTCACCCGGCACGTCGGCCGGTGTGATCAGGCCGGCGACGGCGGCCCTGACCGTGCCGATGGGGCGCTCCTGGCGCCCGTGGTGCTCGGCGCGAGCCGGCCTCACTGCTGGTAGGACTGCTCCTCGGCGGGGAACGTGCCGGTGCGGACCTCGGCCGCGTACGCCTGGGCGGCCTGCCGGAGCGCCTGCCCCACCTGGCCGAACTGCTTGGCGAACCGCGGCGACCAGTCACCCATGCCGGCCATGTCCAGCCACACCAGCACCTGCCCGTCGCAGGAGGCCCCGGCGCCGATGCCGATCGTGGGCACGGTGAGGATCTCGGTCACCCGTGCCGCCACCGGTGCGGGCACCATCTCCAGCACCACGGCCACCACACCGGCCTCCTGCAGCGCCACCGCGTCCTCGCAGAGCCGTTCGGCGGCGTCCTCGCCGCGGCCCTGCACCCGCTTGCCGCCGAGGATGTTCTCCGACTGCGGGGTGAAGCCGAGGTGCCCGAACACCGGGATGCCGGCGTCGGTGATCAGCCGCACCTGTGCGGCCACCCGGGCACCGCCCTCGAACTTCACCGCGTGCGCACCGGTCTCCTTCATCACCCGCACGGCGGCGGCGTACGCCTGGTCCGCGCTGCCCTCGTAGCTGCCGAACGGCAGGTCCACCACCACCATCGCCCGCCGGGTGGACCGGGCCACCGCCCGCGCCGGCGGGATCAGCTCCTCCAGGGTGACCGGCAGGGTGTTCTCGTGCGCGAGCATGTTGTCGCCGATCGAGTCACCGACCAGCAGCATGTCGATCCCCGCCTCGTCGAACAGACGGGCGGTGGGGGCGTCGTAGGCGGTGAGCATCGTGAGCCGTTCTCCGGCGGCCTTCGCGGCGGTCAGGTGCTGCACGCGCACCCGCCTGCCGGAACCGGTGGGAGGGAGCACGGAGCCGGCCGTGGCGTCCGGGGTCTGCTGTGACATGCCCACCAGCCTAGTGCTCCGCCCGGCGGTGGGTGCGTGGCGACGGCTGGGCGGGCGCGATCGAGTGCCCCGGTGGGCGGTGGGCTGACAGACTGGGAACCATGAGCGACCCGGCAGCCGGTACCGACAGCACGTTCACCAGCATCTACAGCCACAACTTCGTGCGGGTGGCGGCCGGCACGCTGCCGGTGGCCCTCGCCGACCCGGCCACCAACGCCGAGCGGATCCTGGGCGCCGCCCAGGCGGCCGACGCGGACGGGGTCGCTGTGCTGATCCTGCCCGAGCTGTCCCTGACCGGCTACAGCATCGACGACCTGCTGCTGCAGACCCCGGTGAGTGACGCCGTCGAGCAGGCGCTGGGCGACCTGACCGCCCGGACCGCCGACCTGCTCCCGGTGCTGGTGGTCGGTGCCCCGCTGCGCTGGCGGCACCGGATGTACAACTGCGCCGCGGTGATCCACCGGGGGCAGCTGCTCGGCGTGGTGCCCAAGTCGCTGGTGCCCACCTACCGGGAGTTCTACGAGGGCCGCCACTTCGCCTCCGGCGCCGGCATCACCGGGGAGGAGATCACCGTGGCCGGCCGGCGCGTCCCGTTCGGCACCGACCTGCTGTTCTCCGCCACCGACCAGGCGGACCTGGTGCTCGGGGTGGAGATCTGCGAGGACATGTGGGTGCCGGTGCCGCCGGGCGCCCGGGCCGCGCTGGCCGGGGCCACCGTGCTGGCGAACATCTCCGGCTCGCCGGTGACCGTGGGTCGGGCCGAGGAGCGGCACCTGCTGTGCCGGTCGGCGTCGGTGCGCTACCAGAGCGCCTACCTGTATGCCGCGGCCGGGGCCGGGGAGTCCAGCAACGACCTCTCCTGGGACGGGCAGGCGATGGTCTACGAGGCCGGCGACCTGCTCGCCAGCACCCCCCGGTTCGACCCCGACCTGCGCCTCGCCGTGGCCGACGTGCACCTGTCCCGGCTGGGCGCCGAGCGGTTGCGGCAGGGCACCTTCGACGACAACGCTACCGGCAACCCGCCCTACCGCACCGTGGGGTTCCGGCTGGACCCGCCCACCGGCGACCTGGGCCTGCGCCGCCACGTGGACCGGTTCCCGTACGTGCCCGACGACGCCGACCGGTTGGCCCAGGACTGCTACGAGGCGTTCAACATCCAGGTCTCCGCCCTGGTGCAACGCATGCGTGCGATCGGGTCGCCGAAGCTGGTGATCGGGGTCTCCGGCGGGCTGGACTCCACGCACGCCTTGCTGGTGGCCGCCCGGGCGATGGACCACCTCGGCCGGCCCCGCACCGACATCCTCGGCTACACCATGCCCGGGTTCGCCACCAGCGAGGCCACCCGCTCGAACGCCTGGGCGCTCGGCGAGGCGCTCGGGGTGACGTTCGCGGAGATCGACATCACCGGCGCGGCCCGGCAGATGCTCGCTGACATCGGCCACCCGTTCGCCGCCGGCGAGCCGGTCTACGACGTCACCTTCGAGAACGTGCAGGCCGGGCTGCGCACCGACTACCTGTTCCGGATCGCCAACGCCGAGGGCGGCATCGTGGTCGGTACCGGGGACCTGAGCGAGCTGGCGCTGGGCTGGTGCACCTACGGGGTGGGCGACCAGATGAGCCACTACGCGGTGAATGCCGGGGTGCCCAAGACCCTCATCCAGCACCTGGTGCGCTGGGTGGTCTCCTCCGGTGAGGTGGAGCCCGCCGCCGCCGAGGTGCTCTCCGCCGTGCTGGCGACCACCATCAGCCCCGAGCTGGTGCCCACTGGCGAGGACGGCAAGGCACAGTCGACCGAGGACCAGATCGGCCCGTACGCACTGCACGACTTCGCCCTGTTCCACGTGCTGCGGCAGGGGCTGAGCCCGCGCACGATCGCCTTCCTCGCCCACCACGCCTGGCACGATGCGCAGGCGGGCACCTGGCCGCCGGGCTACCCCGAGGGCGACCGGCCCGCCTACGACCTGGCGCAGGTGCGGCACTGGCTGGAGGTGTTCTGCCGCCGGTTCTTCGCCAACCAGTTCAAGCGCACCGCGGTGCCGAACGGGCCCAAGGTGGCCCACGGCGGGGCGCTCTCGCCGCGGGGGGAGTGGCGGGCGCCCTCGGACGTCGGTGTCGCCGCCTGGCTTGCCGATCTGGAGCGGGTGCCCGCCCGCTGGCCGGACCCGCACTGAGGCCGCCGCGCCCCGCGCCCGCGCCCCGCGCCCCGCGTTTGAGGCACTTTCCTCCCTTTGAGGCACTGCAATACTTCCTCGATCGGATGAAAGTGCCTCAAACGATCGGGCAC
>CAZMDO010000202.1:0-5114 GCA_964564445.1 uncultured Ruaniaceae bacterium
CCAGCTTGGTGTGCCCGTCGATGCAGTACGGGCACTGCGTGGTGTGCGCGACCGCTACCGCGATCAGCTGTTTGGTGGTCTCGTCCAGGGCGCCCGGAGCGAACACCGCGCGGCTGAACGCCTCGAAGGCTTCGTGCGCCTGCGGGGCGAGCTCCTTGCGGCGCCGTGCCTCGGCAGCTGTGGTCGGGTGGTACATCGGGTCGGACACCGGAGACCTCCTAGACGTGGTGATCGAGGGCGCGGCATGCGAGCGCCCAGCGCCCGCGCCCGCGGGCACCTGCTGCCATTCAACCGCGAATGCGAGCCGCGTGCCGGAGATCGAGCCGACGTCTCGCTGGTGGCGAGGGCTGTTCGTCAGAGCCCAGCAGCCAGCAGCGTCCTGACGAGCCGTGCTCCGGTCTGCACGCGGTCGCGGCTGTCCAGTGGCCGGCCCGTGCAGTCCAGCGTCGCTGTTCGCACCATGTTCTGACCGTCCAGCCCGAGAGGAGCCAACGCTTCGCGGACGTGTGCCGCGTGATCGACGTCGACCGGAAGGAGGACCTCCCACCCGAGGTCTGCGCTGCGGATGCCGGTTCCTGACCCCCGGAGCCGCATCGCTCTCTCCGTGCCGCTGTAGTCCCAGCTGCGGAACACCGGCTTGTCCACGCCCGATGGCGCATCGCACTCGTGCCAGACGGCCAGCAGGTAGGGATCGGTGAACGCTGACCGATAGTCGCGCCCGTTGAGTCTGTCCACCCGGTAGCCGAAGCCCGCTCCATCCCGGTCGTAGGCAGCGATGTAGATTCCCCGCGGGGCATCCAGCATGCTCGGGTATCGGACGAAGTAGTAGCGCCAGTCGTAGCTCTCTGACTGCTGCCGCCCGAGCAACCAGTCGTGGACGATCGCCTGCAGCGCCTCGGCTGCGGGCTCAGCTCGGCTGGCGACATCGTCGAGGAGCCGGCCTAGCGCTGCACGTATCCGTGCCGTGTCGGCACGGGAACCGCTGGTCAAGACGTCTCTCCAGGAGCCCTGACCGCCTCGCGGACCGGCGACCCCGAGCTGCCTCCGGGTGTCGCGAGAGCCGAGCTTACGCGAGTAGTCGCCCTTGGTGAGCAGGGCTGCGGCCAGGTGGGGCATAGCGGCAGCTGAGGTTACGCGGCGGAAGGTCTCGCCGCGCTGCGTCAGTGTGGAGTCCAGGGTGAAGGCGAACAGGCGGCCTCGCAGCAGGTCATGGTCTTCGAGCGCCCAGAGCGACTCCCGGAGCTCGGGACGGGTTTTCAGGAACGCGCGCTTGAGCACCTCGTCGTCGACCCGGGCACGGTTGAAGCGCGTGACGTGATCGAGGTGGGTATCGATCGGCTCCGTCATGACGCGAGACGTGGAGGTGATGAGCTCAGGCATGTACTCGTTACGAACGTCATCGGGCGCTGACTCGGCAAGATTGCGCAGCGTCCGAAGCCGTTGTGCCAGGCCTGCGGAGCGGTCCTCGGCACCGTGCTGACGATGGATGAGCACAGCGAACAGGAGTATCGCCTCAGCCAGTGTGAACTGGGGTGTTCCATAGTGGTCGAGGCAGGTTGCGAAGAGGTTCCGCTCCTGCCGTTCGAAGAGCAGCAGGCCAGAAGTCTTGTCCCCTCGTACCCGAAGCAGGCTGGCGAATACTTCGGCAGGGAGATCGTCGGAAGGATTGACGCCGACCCAGGTATCGAAGGCGAAGAACAGAAAATCCAGGTGCACCTGCGCCTCGTCGTGATCGACGAACACCCGCTGGGCCCGTTCCAGCAGAGGCTCCGCGGTGCGCGAGCCGGTGCGCCATTCACAGACGTCCACGATGAATGTGAAATAGTTCATGAACTCTTCGTCGACAAGGTGGTTGTCACCTTTGTACTTCCACAGCAGGTCGGACCATTCCCCGTCGAGCTTGCGGTTGAGCTCTTCCTGGCGCCCCGAGTGGGCGAGCAGCTTCTGCAGCCGCGCCTTGAAGATCTCGAACTCGGTGAGTGGTTTCCCCCGGGAGTTCATCTTGATGTAGAGGTCGTCGCCGGATTCCATGTCGTCGAGCGGCAGGAACAAGAACGAGATCGCGGGATCGTCTGTGGCAGCTAGCCGCTCCCAGAGCCGGGGGAAGTCATGCTCGTCGGTACAGAGCGCTTCATGGATCGCGCGGATCACCACCAGCATCGATCGGATGGTGGGGTCGCTCTGCCAGGGGAAGAGGAACCACGGTTGGTCGGTGATCCAGGCGACCGGATCGTGTTCTTCTGCGGGGAAGGGGTGGGCAGCCAGGTCCTTGCAGAAGTACTCGGCGCTCAGGCGCGTCGAGTAGCGCAGCCGTGTCCATGGCGCGTCGGCGTCGAGGGTTCCGGCGCGTGAGGCCACGTACCAATGGAGCAGGAACAAGGTGGTGAGCCGCTGCTGACCGTCCAGCGGCTTCAGAACACCGTCAGTGACTTCGCCGTAGACGAAGTCGAGACCGATCGGTTCTTCCTGAGTCAGAGCCCGGATCAGAGCACCGAGAAATTCCCGACGGATCGTCGTGGTCGTGACGTCCTCGCGACCCTGGGCATAGTCCCGCTGGATGATCGGAATCTCGATGCTGCTGAGGCTGGTCCGCTCAGCGTCGCCACACTCGAACATGCCGCGGTAGGTCGTAGCGAAACCCTTCACGACGGCAGCTCCTCCGGCTCGGACATCAGGTAGGGCGAGAGGGCATCGCACAGGGCGGCGTAGTAGGCGTCGCGATCCTGGGGTCCCCACACATGGAGCTGCTGGTCAGCGTCGTCCGTGTAGTACTTCAGGAAGACGTTGCGGGTGCAGGGCGGGATGTAGGCATTGCTCCGGTCGAGGCGAAGGATCTCCTGTCGCTTCACCTCGAAGACCGAGTTGCCGAGGGCGCTGTTATGGCCCTGTTCGAGGAGCGCCAGGTTGGGCAGGAGGTGCACGTCATCACCGATGCCTGCGTCGCCGTCTGAGGTGAAGACGGCGAGTATCTCCTCCTCCAGAGCCCTGAACTTTGCTTCGATGCCATCCCGGCGCGGTCCATCGATCAGCTGGAGGACCTCCTGGATCCTTGCACCGAGCTCGGTGCTGTGCCTGGGGGAGTCTCCGGGCAGTGCTGCCAGAGCCTGCTGGTGGAGCTCGAGCCACGTCTTCCACTGCTCCGCGCGGGTGAGTGGCGCTGCGTTCTGGGCGTGTATGTGTTCCACAGACCAGCGGCCCTTGGCATGAGCGTAGAACGAGAACCGGGCGCCGTCCTCGGGCGCTCTGGCCTCGTCACTGAGTGTGCCAAGGACGGCTGAGATGTTCATCAGCAGGAGGAGATTGGCGCACTCCTTGCGGTCGTCCTCATAGTTGACATCATCCAGACCGGCACGAGTCTGGCCGAGCCGTGTGCGGATTCGTTCCACCAATGATCGTCGGAAGGACGTCTTGGTCCGACCGCGAGCGAGATCGACAATCCGCTCGAGCTCGTTTCTCCCGCCGGTGCTGATGAGGAACCCGATGAGGTGGTAGAGCGTGCGGTCGTGGAACCATCCGGTGATGAGTCCATGCATCCCCACGACATCCCTCCAGAACTCATCAGCGGAGGTCTCGATGCGCGGACGGAGCACCTCAAAGACCCAGTAGCGCTCTTGCTCTCGACCGTCGATGCTGCCGGCAAGGGCCCGGAAGATCAGATCGATGTGGGTAGACCACACACTGTCCGACCCGGTGATGAACGCCCACAGCTCCGGGTTGCGAAGCTCTCGTTCGAATGCGTCCCACTGTACGGCGATCTGCTTCTGGCGCCCCGACTGGCCACCAGAACCTGCTCGGGAGAGCACGAGCGCTTTGATGAGCTCAGCGTCTGTGAGGGGGATACGGCCCACGTTCAGTCGTCGGAAGAGCTCGTTCCGGTCAGTTCCCTCGGCCGCTTCGTACCAGATGAGGTAGACGTGCCGAGCCAGTGCCCGGTAGAACCCGTTCGCAGCAGCCTCGGGGTCGGGCTGCTGCTCGAACCAGTCCTTGACGGCTCTGTAGGCCTCATACATGTAGTGGAAGTCGATGTTGGTGTGGCGTAGCGCCGGGTCGAGTGTCTCCAGGTACTCGCGGCTGTTCTCCCGCGTCTCATAGGTCAGCGAGTAGTAGACGTTCGCACGAGGTAACCAGCTGCTGTCGCGTAGGTATTTCACGATCAGGTAGAGCGTCGTGAGGCGCTGCTGCCCGTCGATGAGCTCCCAGACGTTCTCGGCTTCTCGCTGCATGACCACGATCGGCTGGAGGTAGTAGCTGCGTGGGTTGGGTGCGGTGACGACCTCGGAGTTGAGGTCATCAAGGAGCTTGAGCACCTCTGCTGCACTCCACCGGTACCCGCGCTGGTAGGAGGGGATGAAGAACTCACCACTCAGGTCTTCGCTGATCACCCGCTTGCGGGTGAGACTGGCAGAGCGCGGGTAATGGACCATCGACAGGATCATATTGAAGCGACGTGAACAGTACGTCCGGCTCGGCCGGCCCGCATACCAGGGGCACACAGCTGGGGAGCCGGCCCGACAGGACCGGCTCCCCAGTACTCCGGGCACCCTGGGCCCAGGCGGTGTTCTGTTCCGACCGGCATCACCCGGGGTACAGCACGATGGAGTTCATCCGAGTGAGGCTCAGCTCGTACAGGTCCCCAGGCTCGAGCACGACGTCCCTGGGTGAGCCGTCGGTGTCTCGGCTGAGCGCTGCCTTGGCACCGCCGTACTGGTTGTTGAACACGCGGTGCAGCCCGTACTGGCCGTAGAACCGGTGCACGCCGTAGTCGTAGAAGACGTGCGTGGGGCGGTCATAGTTCCAGGAGGCCTGGGAGTAGATGCACACACCGCCACGGGGGCAGCCGTGGTTGTAGTAGGCGGCCTCGGCCGTGCTCGGTGTTGCGGCCAGGACGCTCATGCTCAGGGCTGCCCCGGTGAGCAGTGCCGTCGCGGCCTTACGAACTCGTGTCAAAGACATCAGCTGTGCTCCTCTCGAACTTTCTCAGTGCACAACTGACGGTGCCTGCCGGCGGTTACACGCCGATTACAGGTCGTAGTACAGCTCGAACTCGTGCGGGTGCGGGCGCAGGCGCACGGCATCCACCTCGTTGGTGCGCTTGTAGTCGATCCAGGTCTCGA
>CAZMDO010000203.1:0-4166 GCA_964564445.1 uncultured Ruaniaceae bacterium
CCTTCTCCCTGCGGGACATGCCGCTCAACGGGATGCAGTTCATCACCGCCCCGGTGCTCGGTACCGGGCGGAGCCCCGACGGCCGGCAGTCGATCGTGAACCTGGACCCGGACGCGATGGATGAGCTGTGCGAGGCGTTCGCTGAGGACCGGGTGGCCGACTATCTCGAGGACCACCCCGAGGTCGTCAGGCTCGGCTCCTCGGTGGAGTAGCCGGAGATGCATCGGGCCGCGAGCGCCGCGCGTGAGCGCGCCCCCGACCGCTTACCCGTGGACCCTCTCCCCGCCCACCCAGACACCGGCGATGTCCGCCGGCGTGCCCAGGGCGAAGAACTTCGCGAGCGCGTCCCCCGCGCTCGCGGCGTGCCTGAGCACCACCTGCGTGGTGGAGCCGTCCTGCGGACGCAGCCACACGCCGTCGAACGCCATCCCCACGGAGAGGTGACCTACCTGGTCCAGGCCGAGGGCGCGGGCCCCGGCCACGGTGGCCAGGTGCAGCAGATGCTCGGGCGCGAGCGGGACGCCGTCGGGCCGGGCCTGCTGGGCGAAGTAGGCGAGCAGCCCCTCCTTGACCAGGCTGAACCCCGTGCCCCCGCCCACGTCCGACCCGAGCGCCACGTGCACGCCCGCGTCCAGGTGCGCGCGCATCGGGAACAGGCCGCTGCCCAGGGAGGCGTTCGAGCTGGGGCAGTGCGCCACGCTGGAGACGCCTTCCGGAGGCCAAGCAGCGATAGTCGGGCTGGCGGCGCAGAGCGATGGAGCGGTTGGCGCCGATCGGCGTGCGCAGTGCAGAACTTCTATGCGGAAAATCGACGGCGCCACTCAGCCACGTGCGCGTGGAACTCGCGCTCTCGCGTGAGGTCGCCCCAGGCATCGGCGACCATGCTGGCAACCGTCGCGGCGTCGGTCAGAATCTCCACAAGATGGTCGCGTCCGAGCGTGACGGCTTCGCCGATCTGCGGGTTCGCGATCCCTTGAGCGAAGACGCTCGCCGCGTCTTCGGGCCCGATGACCAACAGAAGTCGATAGAGGTCGGCGAAGTCTTTCGGCCGCAGCCGGTCTGCGTTGCGGCGCCGCTCGGTCGGGTCCAGTCGGTCGTGAATCTTGTACGCCTTCGCACACAGCAGCGCCGACGGCCCTGCCACGTAAGCATCGACGGTCGGTCCGCCATCGAACGAGCGGAGCGTGCGCCACTCGCGATCGAGCACGCTCAGCTCGGTGCCACGAGTCGCTGAAACGGAATGCTTCCCATGCGCTCCGACGCGCGCGGCCCGGATGCTCCGGTTCGTGGTGAGACCACCTCGGGCGAGGGACATCGGCGCGATCAGATCGACGCTGTCGCGATCGTGGATGTCGCGGTCGCGCTGCGAGACCGGCGACCACACGCCGGGGCGCTCCGGCCGCGCAGCCTCATAGCCGAGCTCGGTCATACGTGCACTGAGATCCGGTTTGTCGTTGAGCAACTGCGGAATAACACCCAGGTCGCCGTCGCGGGTGGTGTCGTCCGGCGGTAGCGCGGGGACGCCCTGGGTGACCTCGATGACCGCATGGCCTCCGAGCACGGTGAGCGCCTCGCGGTGCTCGGCAAGACCGATGATGACGTCAATGAGAGCTCGACGGGAGGCGACGACCTCGATCTCCAGGTCGTCGAAGCCGCCGGTCATACGGAGACCGCCAGCAGCGAGCGCAGCGCATCCTCGGCCTTGTCGGGCTCCCGCCCGGAACCTGCGAAAGCATCCAGGACTCCTTGCGCGCGAGAAACAAACCGGATGCCATCGTCCGTCTCCGTGTCCGCGAGCACATCATCGCCGGGGGCGATCAGCAGTACGCCACGTCCAGGAACGGTCTCCTCGAGACCGAGCTCGGTCACGGCCCGGGACGGATCGTCAACGTAGATCACGGGGCTTACCGCTGCGGCGGTTGCTCGATCCGGTCGGGCGGCGATGAGCCCGGAGACGGCATAGTCGATGCCCTCCTCGTCCAACCGTCGCGCGAGCGCCCGCCACCCGTCGGGAGCGACGACACTGCGGCGGGCGACGTTGCGGCGGGCGACCTTGCCCGCGTTGCCCGCGGCGATCGCGATGCTCACCACGTCGTCAGCGTCCGCTCGATCTGACAGCCACCCTGCGCGAGTCCATCGCTCCAGCCACTGACCGACGACAAAGCCCGCAGACTGCTGGAACGCCGCCATCGCGGGCGCGAGGCCGGCTCGCGCAGCTCTTGCCGTTGCGCCGCCAAGCGAGCGGCTGACGTCGCGTGCAGTCACATTCATGAGCGCGCTCGTAGGAGTCAGGGCTCTTGCTATCGCCGCGGTAGCAGGGGCAAGCAGCGATTCCAACGCGATACGCGCAGCGGTGATTGCCGTCTGGTCCCCGGCAGAGACGACGGTGTCTCCGTTGATCCGGTAGCCGGTCGCCTCAAGGATGCGCGAGAGCGTCCCCCACGTGGGATCCAGTACGCCCTGCTCGATCCGACCGATCGTCGAAGGCGAGAGACCAGCGAGCTCGGCGAGCTCCTTGCGCGTCACACCGCTGAGCGCGCGCACGCGCTTCACGATCATTGCCGCGTCCACAGTTCCACCTCCTTCGTTTGCGTATACGCAATCATATCCGAAGGTGCCGCTCCCTGGACTACCCGCGGGCCTTCTCTCCGCCCACCCAGACACCGGCGATGTCCGCCGGGGTGCCGAGGGCGAAGAACTTCGCGAGCGCGTCCCCCGCGCTCGCGGCGTGCCTGAGCACCACCTGCGTGGTGGAGCCGTCCTGCGGACGCAGCCACACGCCGTCGAACGCCATCCCCACGGAGAGGTGACCTACCTGGTCCAGGCCGAGGGCGCGGGCCCCGGCCACGGTGGCCAGGTGCAGCAGATGCTCGGGCGCGAGCGGGACGCCGTCGGGCCGGGCCTGCTGGGCGAAGTAGGCGAGCAGCCCCTCCTTGACCAGGCTGAAGCCGGTGCCGCCGCCCACGTCCGAACCGAGCGCCACGTGCACGCCCGCGTCCAGGTGGGCGCGCATCGGGAACAGCCCGCTGCCCAGCGAGGCATTCGAGCTGGGACAGTGCGCCACCGTCAGGCCGGTCTGGGCCATCCGGGCCAGCTCAGCGGGTGTGGGGTGAACGTTGTGCGCGAGGATCGAGCGGGGCCCGAGCAGGCCGTGCCGGTCGTAGGTGTCCAGGTAGTGCGCCGAGTCCGGGAACAGCTCGGCGACGGTGGCCACCTCGGCGGTGTTCTCGTTGATGTGGCTGGTGAAGTACAGATCCTCCCGGGAGGCGAACGTCTGCCCGCAGACCGCGAGCAGCTCGTCGGTGGCGGACAGGGAGAACCGCGGGGTGACGGCGTAGCGCAGGTTGCCGCGGCCGTGCCAGGTGTCGATGAGGTGGGCTGCCTCGGCCAGCGCCTGGGCCGGGGTGGTGTGCAGGGGCTCCGTGAGCAGCCGGTCGCCAACCACCAGCCCGGCGGTGATCCGCAGGCCGCAGCCGGCGGCAGCGGCGAAGAACACCTCCATCGCGCTGGCCTGGTGGGCACCGAACACCAGGGCGCTGGTGGTGCCGGCCTGGGCCAGACCGGTGAGGAACTCGCCGGCGACCAGGCGCGCATAGCCCTCGTCGGCCATGTGCTCCTCCTCCGGGAGGGCGCACTGGTCCAGCCAGTCCAGCAGCGGCATGCCCAGCCCGCCGATCGCGCGCACCTGCGGGTAGTGCACGTGGGTGTCCACGAACCCGGGCAGCAGGATGCCCTCGCGCAGGTCGACGACCTCGGCCTCCGGCTCTTGCGCCCGGACCTCGGCGAGCGGACCGCGGGCGGTGATCAACCCGCCGGTGACGGCCAGGGCGACGTCCTCGTCGGAGCGGAGGGCGCCGCCGGTGAACGGGTCCTCGGGCACGTCCAGCACCCGGGCCCGGTAGATCGTGGTGGTCACGGCTGTCCTCCGCACGTCATTGTCTCGGCCGCGTTCCGCTCTATGGATGTGCGGTTTCACAGCGTAGCCGCTGCGGGCTCTGCGCGTGCAGATCGTGTCAGGCGGCTCCTCGCCCGGACTGAGGTGGCCTGAGCCCGAGGACATCGCGGACGGTGATCAGAACGGCAGAACGGTCGCGGGCCCCCCCCCCCCGGGGTGGGGGGGGGCCCCCCCGGGGGGAAGACCCCGCCGGCGCGCCCGGGGGCACCCC
>CAZMDO010000203.1:4176-5086 GCA_964564445.1 uncultured Ruaniaceae bacterium
TCTACCTCCCCCCTCGCGCGGCCGGCCCCCACCCTGGGTTGTCGCGCCCCCCCCGACCGCGGCTGCATCCCGGCGCCGGCGCGCCGGGATGCACCCGCGCCAGGGTGCGCGGGCGGTCAGCTCCGAGCGCGGCGGCGGACCGCCACCAGTCCGGCTCCGGCCGCCAGTGCGAGGAACGCGGCGAACGCCCAGGTAGCGACACCGGCGGCACCGGTGCTGGGCAGGTCGCCGCTGGTTGAGGTGCCGCCCTGGCCGGCCTCGCCGGTCGGGTCACCGTTCGCGTCGGTGGAGGTGTCCGCACCAGTGTCGTCCGAACCGGTCGGGTCTTCACCGGCGCCGGTCGAGTCCTCACCCGAGCCGGTGCCGGCCGAACCATCGCCCGACCCGTCATCACCGTCGTCGCCGCCCTCGGCCGGCGGCTCGGTCGGCGCGGCGGCGATCTGCACCGGGTCGGAGCTCACCTCCGCAGGCAGGAACCCGTCCGCCTCGGCGGTGATGCGCACCTGCAGCGACGCCCCGGCGCTGCCCTCCGGTAGCACCACGGCCGCCGAGGCCAGCGTGGCCCGCGCCAGGGCCAGGCCCTGCGGCGCCTGCGGGCTGAGCGCCTCGCCGTCGACCAGCCACTCGTAGTGCACCGTGGCGGAGGCCGGGTCCACGCTCACCAGGGCGCGCACCTCGGCACCCTCGGTCACGTCACCGACCACCTGCACGTCGGTCAGGGAGACCTGCCGGGCCACGTCCACGGTGTAGGTGCGGGTGGCCTGCCCGTCAGCGGCGGTGACCGTCACCACCGCCCGCGGGTCCTCGGCGGTCGGCTGCTGCACGGCCACGGTGGCCGCCTGGTCCACCGGCACCGCGGAGACCACCGGGAACCGGCTGCCCTGCACCTGCGCCTGGTACTCCAGGTCCT
>CAZMDO010000204.1:0-1914 GCA_964564445.1 uncultured Ruaniaceae bacterium
GTGCGCTCGTTGCAGGAGCATGACGCCGCTCGGGTGAGCCGGATCGAGGCGCGGGCGTGAGCGTGCCGGCGCCGTTCGGGCAGCGGCTGACCGAGGCCGCCGACCGGCTCGGCCCGCTGTGCGTGGGCATCGACCCGCACCCGGGTCTGCTCACCGCCTGGGGCCTCGGGGTGGACGTGGCGGGTCTGCGCGAGTTCGCCCTGCGCACGGTGACGGCGCTGACCGGGGTGGTCGGCGTCGTCAAGCCGCAGTCGGCGTTCTTCGAGCGGTTCGGCAGCGCCGGCGTCGCGGTGCTCGAGGAGGTGGTCGCTGCCTGCCGCACGGCGGACCTGCTGTGCATCGTGGACGCCAAGCGCGGCGACATCGGCTCCACGATGGACGGCTATGCGGCCGCCTACCTCACCGAGGGCTCGCCGCTGGCCGGCGATGCGGTGACGCTGTCCCCGTTCCTGGGCGCCGGCTCGCTCGCTGGGGCGGTCGAGGTGGCCCGGGCGAACGGTCGCGGGGTGTTCCTGCTGGCGCTCACCTCCAACCCCGAGGGGGCGTCGGTGCAGCACGCCCGGGGCGCCGACGGGATCGCGGTCGCTGCGAGCGTGGCCGCGGCAGCAGCCCGCGCGAACGCCGCCGAGCGCGCCGCCGGGGCTGAGCTGGGCCCGGTCGGCCTGGTGGTGGGCGCCACCATCGGCACCGCGGCGACCGACCTCGGGGTGCACCTGGCGGAGGTCGGCGGTCCGCTGCTGGCACCTGGGCTGGGTGCCCAGGGTGCCGGTCCGCAGGACCTGGCGGCGGTGTTCTCCGGAGCCACGCGGGCCGTGGTCCCGACGAGCTCGCGCGGGGTGCTGGCGGCGGGTCCGGACGCGGATGCGTTGGCGGCTGCTGCACGCTCGCTCAACGCTATGCTGAGAAGCCTGCGCACACCGACGGCCAGGTCGACCAAGGCTTGATCGCGCCTGCTCCGGCTCGCTAGGTTGCCAGACATACCCTGTCCCCGACGCTGAAGGTGACCCGCTGTGGCTCTTCCCCCACTGACACCGGAGCAACGCGCCAAGGCGCTCGAGAAGGCGGCTGAAGCCCGCGCTGCGCGCGCTGAGGTGAAGAACCGGTTGAAGTATTCCGGCGGCAAGCTCTCCGAGGTGATCGCCGAGGGTCAGAAGAACGACGCGATCGGCAAGCTGAAGGTGCTGGCGCTGCTGGAGTCGTTGCCCGGTGTCGGCAAGGTGACCGCCCGCACCGTGATGACCGAGGTGGGCATCTCCGAGTCCCGACGGGTGCGCGGGCTCGGACCGCAGCAGATCGCCAAGCTGGTCGATCGGTTTGGCTGAGCCGGGCACGCACCCGGCACGCCTGACCGTCCTGGCCGGCCCGACGGCTGTCGGTAAGGGGACGGTGTCCGCGGACGTGCGATCGCGGTATCCGCAGATCTGGTTGTCGGTCTCGGCGACCACCCGTGCCCCGCGCCCGGGCGAGGTGGACGGGGTGCACTACCACTTCCTCGGCGCCGCTGAGTTCGCCCGGATGGTGGCCGAGGGCGAGTTCCTGGAGTGGGCCGTGGTGCACGGCCGCAACTCCTACGGCACCCCGCGTGCGCCGGTGGTGGAGCGCCTGGCGGCCGGTCAGCCCGCGCTGCTGGAGATCGACCTGCAGGGCGCCCGGCAGGTGCGCCAGACCATGCCGGAGGCGCAGTTCGTGTTCCTGGCACCGCCGAGCTGGGAGGAGCTGGTGCGCCGCCTCGAGGGGCGCGGCACCGAGGACGCCGAGGAGCGGGAGCGCCGGTTGGTGACCGCCCAGGTGGAGCTGGCGGCCGCATCGGAGTTCGACCACACGATCGTCAACGACGACGTGCACCGCGCGACTGATGAGCTGGCTGCACTGATGGGCTGCCGACCGCAGCCCTGAACCGGGTGGCCGAGCGCA
>CAZMDO010000204.1:2014-5041 GCA_964564445.1 uncultured Ruaniaceae bacterium
CGCAGCCCTGAACCGGGTGGCCGAGCGCACTGCGCGCCGGAGGTGGACCCGGTCGCCATGACCGCTAGAATGGACTGCTGGTGCTCTGCGCCGACATGTCAGCGTCCGGGGACGATCTCCCCGTGGAGAAGAGGAACCTATGACTGGAATCGTGGCTGCCCCCGAGGGCATCACCGACCCGCCCATCGACGACCTGCTCAAGGCCGCCGACTCCAAGTACGCGCTGGTGATCTACTCGGCCAAGCGCGCCCGGCAGATCAACGCGTACTTCGCCCAGCTGAACGAGGGCCTGCTGGAGTACGTCGGTCCGCTCGTGGAGACCAAGCCCCAGGAGAAGCCGCTGTCGATCGCGATGCGGGAGATCAACGACGGTCTGCTGAGCCTGGAACCGTCCGAGGACTGACCTCCTGATGCGCATCCTGCTCGGGGTGAGTGGGGGGATCGCGGCGTACAAGGTCGCGATCGTGCTGCGGCAGCTTCGTGAGCAGGGCCACCGGGTCCGGGTGATCCCCACCGAGTCGGCGCTGGAGTTCGTCGGCCGCGCCACCTGGGAGGCGCTCAGCGGCGAACCGGTGACCACCTCGGTCTTCGAGGGCACCGAGCAGGTGGACCATGTCCGGCTGGGGCGGGAGGCTGACCTGGTGGTCGTCGCTCCCGCGACGGCCGACCTGCTGGCGCGTGCCGCCGCGGGCCGCGCGGACGACCTGCTCACCACCACGCTGCTCACGGTCTCCTGCCCGGTGCTGCTCGCCCCGGCGATGCACACGGAGATGTGGCAGCACGCGGCCACGCGTGCGAACGTGGCCACGCTGCGAGAGCGCGGTGTGCACGTGCTCGACCCGGCGGTGGGCCGGCTCACCGGTGCCGACTCGGGTGCGGGTCGGCTGCCCGAACCGGAGGAGATCGTCGCAGCCGCGCTGTCCCTGGTGGCGGCGGCCCCGGATGGTGAGCCCTCGCCGATGGGCATGCTCGCTGGTGGTACGCCCACGGGCGGTGCTTCGGAGGACGGCCAGGAGCGGCTCACCCGAGACGACCTCCGTGGGCTGACAGTCGCGGTCAGCGCGGGCGGCACGCGGGAGTCGCTCGACCCGGTGCGGTTCCTCGGCAACCGGTCCTCGGGCCGGCAGGGTGTAGCGCTGGCTCTCGCTGCAGCCCGGCGGGGCGCCACGGTGCACCTCGCTGCGGCGAACGTGGACTCGGCGCTGCTGCCGGACGACGTGACGGTGCATGCGGTCGAGTCCACGGCAGAGCTGGAGGCGACGATGACGTCGCTCGCGGATGACGCCGATGTGCTGGTGATGGCTGCGGCGGTGGCGGACTTCCGACCGGCGCAGGCTGCTGGGACCAAGACGAAGAAGCGCGCGGACGGCACGGTGGCGCCGATCGAGCTGGTGCAGAACCCGGACATCCTCGCCGGTCTCGTTGCCGGTCGGCGCCCGGGCCAGGTGATCGTCGGGTTCGCCGCGGAGACGGGGGATCAGGACGGCTCGGTGCTGGACCACGGGCGAGCGAAGGCCCGGCGGAAGGGCGCGGACCTGCTGGCGGTGAACGCCGTCGGCGAGACCGCGGGGTTCGGCGACGTTCCGAACACGGTGCACCTGCTGGACGCCGAGGGTGTGCAGGTCGGCGAGTCGAGCGGAACCAAGCAGGAGGTTGCGGACGCGATCTGGGACGCCGTGGCCGCGCTGCTCGCAGAACGGTCACCTGCTGGGTTTGGCGACGCAACCGCACCGCGGACGGGTACGCTCAGTCCGTGACTCTGCGCCTCTTCACCTCCGAATCCGTCACCGAGGGGCACCCGGACAAGGTGGCGGACCTGATCTCGGACTCGATCCTCGATGCGATGCTCGCGGCCGACCCACAGTCGCGGGTCGCCGTCGAGACGCTCGTGACGACCGGGCTGGTGCACGTGG
Organism: uncultured Ruaniaceae bacterium; assembly: GCA_964564445.1. GTDB lineage: Bacteria > Actinomycetota > Actinomycetes > Actinomycetales > Beutenbergiaceae > Ruania. Next base: position 3,928 of record CAZMDO010000204.1, read on the forward strand.
CCGGTGAGGTCACCACGGCGAGCTATGTGGAGATCCCGAGGTTGGTGCGCTCGGTGGTGAACCAGATCGGGTACACCTCCTCGGACATCGGCTTCGATGGCGACTCGTGCGGGATCTCGCTGTCCATCGGGCAGCAGTCCAGCGACATCGCCCAGGGAGTGGACAAGTCGCTGGAGTCTCGGACCGACACCGCGGAGCACGCGGAGTACGACCTGCAGGGGGCTGGCGACCAGGGGCTGATGTTCGGCTACGCCACCGACGAGACGCCACAGCTCATGCCGCTGCCGATCCTGCTGGCGCACCGCATCTCGGCGCGTCTGGCCCGGGTGCGCAAGGCTGGCGTGATCCCGGGGCTGCGACCGGACGGGAAGACGCAGGTGACCATCGGCTATGACGGCGACCGTCCGGTGGCGCTGGACACGGTGGTGCTGTCGACGCAGCACGAGGCGGGCATCCGGTTGGAGGACCAGCTGACTCCGGCGGTCCGCGAGCACGTGATCGACGACGTGGTGGTGCCGCTGGCCGACGAGCTGAACCTGGACGTGAGCGACTACCGGCTGCTGGTCAACCCGACCGGCACGTTCGTGATCGGTGGTCCGATGGGTGATGCGGGCCTGACGGGTCGGAAGATCATCGTGGACACCTACGGTGGGATGTCCCGGCACGGTGGGGGAGCGTTCAGCGGGAAGGACCCCTCGAAGGTGGACCGGTCGGCCAGCTACGCGATGCGGTGGGTCGCGAAGAACGTGGTCGCCGCTGGTCTGGCACGCCGGTGTGAGGTGCAGGTGTCCTACGCCATCGGCAGGGCGCACCCGATCGCGGTCTACGTCGAGACCTTCGGCACGGAGACCGTGCCTACCGACCGGATCGCCACCGCGATCCGTGAGGTCTTCGACCTCCGCCCGGCCGCGATCATCCACGAGCTGGACCTGCTCCGCCCGATCTACGCGCTGACCTCGAACTACGGCCACTTCGGCCGCGAGCTCCCCGAGTTCACCTGGGAACGGACCGACCGGGTAGAAGAGCTGAAGGCTGCCGTCACGGCCTGACTGGTCAGCAGTCACACCGCTGCCTGGTCTCACTCCTGTTGGGGTGGTTCTGGTGCTGGTTGGTG
>CAZMDO010000205.1:0-4994 GCA_964564445.1 uncultured Ruaniaceae bacterium
CGTGGCCATCGCGTACTCGGCGGAGAAGTCCCGCAGCATGCACAGGATCAGCTCGGAGGTGATGCCCAGCTCGCGCCGCGCGTCGAGCACCGCCTGCCGGTAGCCGCTGATCACGGTCGGGAACGGCACCCCTCGGCTGGTGTGCGCCTGCGGGTCGAAGAACATCTCCACGTGCCGCACACCCTGCGAGGCCGCCTTGGTGAGGTAGGCGTAGGCGAGGTCGCGGAAGTCCTGGGCGGTGACCAGCACCTGCATCGCCGGGTAGTAGACCGCCAGGAAGGAGGTCAGGTCGGTGAAGTCGTAGGTGGCGATGACCTCCTCGACGCTGCTCTCGGCGAGCTGGATGCCGTTGCGCCGGGCCAGCTCGAACTTCAGCTCCGGCTCCAGCGTGCCTTCCAGGTGCAGGTGCAGCTCGGCCTTCGGCAGGCCCAGGGCGAACTCACGGATCGTGCTCAACGGGTGCTCCTCGGTCGGTGGGCACCGAGCCTACCCGGGGGCCGTGGGCGGGCACCGGCGGAGGAGGACCCCTCACCCGCCGAGCGCGGGGTGTGCACCCGGCCTCAGCCCTGGTAGGTGATCTCCCGCCCGGTCGCCCGGTAGCCGAGGTCGGAGTTGATCCGGATCATCCACGGGTTCACGTGCGAGTTCCAGGTGACCAGCCGGCGCAGCCGTGGGGCGTGCGTGGCGAGCATCCGGTGCGTGGTGACCTTCAGCGCGTAGCCGAGGCGGTGGCCACGGTGCTCGGGCATCACCAGCGTGTTCTCCTGGAAGCCGAGGGTGGTGCCCGGCGAACCACGGAACTCCACCACGCTGTTGCCGGCGAACGTGCCGTCCGGGGCGAGGGCCACCGCCACGAGGGAGCGCATCCCGGTCCGCTCCTTGCGGTCCTCGGCGATCCGGATGCGCTCCGGGGTGTACTCCGGCGCCTCGTGCACCACGTCCTCGTCCGGCTCGTCCAGCTCCAGCTGGCGCAGCAGCACACCGTAGGCGGCCAGGTGCTCCTCGGGGGTCCGGTCGGTCCAGGAGAGGATCCGGTAGCCGTCGAGGTGGGGTTCGGCCCGGGCCCAGAGCTGTGCCAGCCGCTCTGGTGGCACCGGCAGGTCGAGCACCCGGGTGACGGCCACGTTCTTCCGGCTCATCCCGAACCGGGCAGCGAGCCGGTTGGCCGGCAGGTCCGGGTCGTCCACGTCCCCGGCCAGCGGGATGGTGCCCCACGCGGTGAGCGTCGTGCGACCAGCCTCCCGGCCCAACCGGGCGAGCTCGGTGAGCAGGGCTGTGCCAGCCCCGCGGCCGCGATGGTCGGGGTGCACGATCGGCTCGACCATCGCCTGGTCGGTGTCCTCGGCCAGCGGCAGCCCCAGCCACCCGGTGCCGACCACCTCGCGCCGACCGTCCAGCTCGAGCTCGGCGAGCAGCCGCTGCTGCCGCCAGAACTTCGTGTCCGCGCAGTCGGCCCGGGTCTGGTCCACCGTGGTGGCGGTGGAGCCGCCGTAGTCGTGCTCCTCCTGCGCCGCGTGGATGCGGTTCACCGCCTCCAGGTCGGCGTCCGAGGCGAGGTCGACCGGGCGCACGGTCACGCCGGTGGCGGCCGCCGCACCAGCAGCGGGGGTGAGGGAGCTCATAGGAAGACGGTGACATCGCGCGGCCCCGGCCGCCAAGTGTATTTCCGCGGAACGTACACTGGAATGCCGTGACCACCTACCTCGACCATGCCGCCACCACCCCGGTGCGCCCGGAGGCTGCGGACGCCTATGCCCGCGCGCTGCAGGTGGCCGGCAACCCGTCCTCGCTGCACGCTGCGGGCCGGGCCGCCCGGCGGGTGCTGGAGGAGGCCCGGGAGTCGATCGCTGCGGACCTGGGCGCCGACCCGGCAGAGGTGATCCTCACCGCCGGTGGTACCGAGGCGGACAATCTCGCGGTGCAGGGCATCTGGCGAGCCGGCGCCCGGGCGGGGCGCCCTGGTCTGGTGACCTCCGCCGTCGAGCACCATGCGGTGCTGGAGACCGCGCACCACCTGGCCGAGCACGAGGGTGCGCAGGTCCACGAGCTCGGCGTGGACGCCGACGGCGTGGCGGGCACCGAGGAGCTGGCGGAGCTGCTCGATGCCGAGGGGGACCGCACCGCGCTGGTGTCGGTGATGTGGGCGAACAACGAGGTCGGCACCCTCCAGCCGGTCCAGCAGGTGGCTGTGCTCGCGCGCGAGCACGGGGTACCGGTGCACTCCGACGCGGTGCAGGCGGTGGGCCAGGTGCCGGTGGACTTCACCGCCAGCGGTCTGGACGCGTTGTCCTTCTCCGGGCACAAGCTCGGCGCCCCGATCGGTATCGGCGGGCTGCTGGCGCGGCGCGGGCTGGACCTGGTGCCGGTGCAGCACGGGGGAGGCCAGGAGCGGGCGGTGCGCTCCGGCACGCTGCCGGCCGCATCGTTCGCGGCGCTCGCGGCGGCGGTGCACGCGGCGGTCGGCGACCTCGCGGCGGAGGCGGCCCGGCGTGCCCGGCTGCGGGACCGGCTCATCACCGGGGTGCTCGCCGCGGTGCCGGACGCCCAGCTGCGCGGGGCGCCGGGGGAGGGGCGGCTGCCCGGGAACGCGCACTTCACCTTCGCCGGTGCCGATGCGGATGCGCTGCTGTTCACCCTGGACGCCGCCGGGGTGTGCGCCTCGTCCGGGTCGGCGTGCCAGGCGGGGGTGCAGCAGCCCTCGCACGTGCTGCTGGCGATGGGGGCCGACGACGGCGCAGCCCGCTCGGCCGTGCGGCTCACCCTGGGGTGGAGCTCGTCCGAGGCGGACGTGGATGCGTTGCTGGTCGCCCTGCCCGAGGCGGTCGCCCGGGCACGTGCCGCCTACCGGCCGCGGCCCTCACGGCGAGAGCCTGGCAGCGCCACGGCCGCGGCCGCGGCCGCGCCCTCGGTCGGTCCGACGGCGAAGGAGGCGTCCTGATGCGCGTGCTGGCAGCCCTGTCCGGGGGAGTGGACTCCGCGGTCGCCGCTGCCCGTGCCGTGGACGCCGGGCACGACGTGGTCGGGGTGCACATGGCCCTGTCCCGGTCCCGGGCCCAGCACCGGAACGGCTCGCGCGGCTGCTGCTCGATCGAGGACGCCTCGGACGCCCGCCGGGCCGCGGACGTGCTCGGCATCCCGTACTACGTGTGGGACCTGAGCGAGGAGTTCGAGGAGACGGTGGTCGCCGACTTCCTGTCCGAGTACGAGGCCGGCCGCACCCCGAACCCGTGCGTGCGCTGCAACGAGCACATCAAGTTCTCCGCCTTGCTCGACCGTGGGCTGGCGCTCGGGTTCGATGCGGTGGCGACCGGGCACTACGCGCGGATCGTGGACGTACCGGCGGCGGACGGCAGCACCCGGCGGGAGCTGCACCGCGCCCACGACGCGGCCAAGGACCAGTCGTACGTGCTCGCGGTGATGGGGGCCGAGCGGCTGGCCCGGTCGATGTTCCCGCTCGGTGAGGTGGCCTCCAAGGACGAGGTGCGGGCCGAGGCGGCGGCCCGGGGGCTGAGCGTCTCGGCGAAGCCGGACTCCTACGACATCTGCTTCGTGGCCGACGGGGACACCCAGGGCTTCCTGCGGGAGCGGCTGGGTGCGCGGACCGGGGAGATCGTGGACGCCGAGGGCACGGTGGTCGGCGAGCACGAGGGCGCCTACGCCTACACCGTGGGGCAGCGGCGCGGGCTCGGGCTGAACCGTCCGGCCCCGGACGGTCGCCCCCGGTACGTGCTCGAGGTGGATCCGGCGGCGAACCGGGTGGTGGTCGGTCCGAGCGAGCTGCTCTCGGTGAGCGAGATCGCCGCTGACGGCGTCACCTGGCTGGCTGAGGACGTGCCGGCGGGCCAGTGGGCGGAGGTCACTGTGCAGGTGCGCGCGCACGGGGAGCCGGTGCCCGCCCGGGTGCGGCGCGACGGTGACCGGTTGCTCACCGAGCTGTCCTCACCGCTGCGCGGGATCGCGCCGGGACAGTCGATCGTGGTCTATCACGGCAGCCGGGTGCTCGGTCAGGCGGCGATCTCGCGGGCAGGGCGTGGCGCCGCGGCGGTGGTGGGCACCTGAGTCACCGCCCGAGCACGGCGACCAGGAAGCTCGACTGCGGGGTGAACGGGCGCAGGTCCCAGGTGGACAGGGTGAGCTCGACGGTCAGTCCGGCGGCCTGCGCGTCTGCGGCGAACTCGTCGAACGGGTAGCCCCGGCCGGCGCCGAAGCCGGTGACGAACCGGCCCTCCTCGGCGAGGTGGTCGCCGATCCGCTCGAGCACGGTGCGCCGGGTGCTCGGGGCGAGGAAGGCCATCACGTTCCCGGCGGCGACCACCACGTCGAACGGCGGCGCGACCTCGTGCAGGTCCAGCTCGGCCAGGTCCTGAACCAGCCAGGTGGAACCGGGATGGTCGGCCCGGGCGGCGTCGATCAGGACGGGGTCCACGTCGACGCCGACCACCCGGTGCCCGCGGGCGGCCAGCTCGGCCCCGACCCGGCCTGGTCCGCAGCCGGCATCGAGGATGGAGGCAGCCCGCGGGGCGAGCGCATCGGCGAAGCGTGCCTCGCCGTGCAGGTCCTCACCGGCGGCCGCCATCGTCCGGAACCGCTGCACGTACCAGTGCGAGTGCTCCGGGTTCTGCTCGACCTTCTGGGTCCACAGGCTCTTCTCCACCACAGGACCAGCGTATGGGATCGGTGGGTGCGGGCTCGGGTGCTGACTGCGCGGGCCCGCCCGGGCACGTCCTGGGTCGTCGGGCCGGCCCAGGCCGGCCCAGGCCGGCTGGCCCCGGTCCAGGGCGGTGCCCGGGTCGCCGGCTGGCCGCGGTCCAGGGCGGTGCCGGGTCGTGCGGGCGGTGGGTCAGAAGGGTGGGGGTGGGCTTTCCTCGGCTGGGCTCTCCTCGGGTGGGCTTTCCTCGGGTGGGCTCTCCTCGGGTGGGCTTTCGTCGGGTGGGGGTTTGTGGGTCAGGGCGATGGTGGTGCCGTCGCGTTCGCGGCGGTAGCGGTGTCCGGTC
>CAZMDO010000206.1:0-4940 GCA_964564445.1 uncultured Ruaniaceae bacterium
CCTCCGCAGGGGTATCAACCCATTATCCGCCCGTTCCGCTGCGGGCGCCAGGGGAGGGAGTGATCACCAGGTCTGCCCCCAGCCGGTCTTGCGCGCGCGCCGGTACTCGGCACCCTGCTTCTTCGACACGGTGACCTGCTCGGCGGTGCCCGCAGCGGTGCACAGCTGCAGGCGCACGTGCCCGGGCCGCACCTGCGGGTGCCGCAGCACCCGGTCGCCCACCGGCTGCACCGGCAGGGTGGTGGCCGCCAGGTAGGAGAACTTCTCGTCCTCGAAGTCGCGGCTGCCGCCCTTGGCCTGCCGGTGTGCGGTGCTGCGCGGCAGGCGCACGCTCAGGTGGCACCAGTCCGATCCGGTGAGCGGGCAGGGCCCGGTGTGCGGGCACGGTGCGGCGATCTGCCAGCCGGCGCCGACCAGCTGGTCCCGGGCGCGCAGGATGCGCCGATAACCGGCCGGGGTGCCCGGCTCGAGCAGCAGCACCACCGGGGCCAGCCCGGCCAGCTCGGCCACCACCGCTGCCTGGTCGGTCTCGGTGAGCTCACCGAGCACGTAGGCACTGACCGCCAGGTCTGCGGGTCGCTGGCCGGGAGCAAGCTCCGCGCCTGCGGCCCCAGCGCCGCCCAGCCGGCGCCGGGCGGCCGTCACCCGCACCGGTGCCTCGGCGAGCATCCGCCCCGCCAGCGCCAGGGCACTGTCGGCGTAGTCGACCAGGTGCACGCTGCGGATCGACTCCAGGGCGTCCAGCGCAGCCCAGCTGGCCGCCCCGGTGCCGGCACCGAGGTCGACGAGGCGCTCCGGTGCCCACCCGGGCAGGGCGACGGCCAGCTCGTCGAGCGCCGACCGGGCGGCAGCGAACGTGGCCGGCAGCCGGGTGAGCAGGTAGGCGGCGGCCCGCAGCCGGTCGGAGACGATCGGCGCCCCGGCCGGGTGGTCGGCCAGGTACCGCTCGCTCAGTACCCGGGCCGCGTGGGCCAGCGCCGAGGGGTCGTGCTCGGCCAGCTCGGCCTCGACCGCACCGGTCAGCAGCGGCGGCAGGTGGTGCACGGCCGTACCACGGTCAGGAGGCCGCGGTGAGCACCACCGGGCCGTCGGGGGTGATCGCCACGGTGTGCTCGCTGTGCGCGCCTCGGGAGCCGTCCATGCTGCGCAGCGTCCAGCCGTCCGGGTCGGTGAAGATCTCGTCCGTGCCGGCCATGAACCACGGTTCGATGGCGATCACCAGGCCCGGGCGCAGCGGCATGCCTCGGCCCGGGCGCCCGTTGTTCGGCACGTGCGGCTCCCCGTGCATCGTCCGGCCCACGCCGTGCCCGCCGAAGTCGGTGTTCACCGTGTAGCCGTAGTCACGGGCCACCTCACCGATGGTCGCCGAGATGTCGCCGAGCCGGTTGCCGACGGTGGCCACCTCGATCGCCGCGGCGAGCGCCTCCTCGGTGGCGCGGATGATCCGCTGGTCCTCCTCCCGGGGGGTGCCCACGATCACGCTCCGGGCGGCATCGGCGACCCAACCGTCGACGCTCACCGCGAAGTCCACCGACAGCAGGTCGCCGTCCTTGAGCCGGTAATCGTGCGGCAGACCGTGCAGCACGGCGTCGTTGACCGACGTGCACAGCACCTTCCCGAACGGGCTCGCGCCGAACGAGGGGTGGTAGTCGATGTAGCAGGAGGTGGCCCCGGCATCGCGGATCATCTGGTGGGCGAGCGCATCGAGGTCGAGCAGGCTGACCCCCACGTCGGCCGCCTCGCCGAGGGCCGCCAGGACCCGGGCCACGAACGCCCCGGCCGGGCGCATCTCCTCGATCTCGGTGGGAGTCTTGAGTTCGATCACCACCCCAGCCTAGACCGCCCGCGATTCCGCCAGCAGCACGGCCCGTGACGCCCATCCGCCGGCCCGGGCGTGATCTTGCTCGCACCCGCGCCCGGCCCGCCGGTGGAATCCTGCGGAAGTTTCTGCCCACGTGCGCGTCGCTGCGCGAGGTGAGCTCCGCCGTCGGCAATCATGAGACTGACGCCGGCACCACCGGAGCCTGGCCGCGGCACCGCCGCGAGCCCGCCCGCCGGCACAAAGCAAAGGCCCCTCGGACTAGGGATCCGAGGGGCCTTGCTTTGTTCCGAGGACGGTGAGCGGTGGATGTCCGCCCGCAGCTCCCGCGAGCGGGGTGCGTTCCTCGAGAACGGTTCGGCCGGGCCATCACGGTGCGGACCCATCCTGGTCCCCGCAAGCTGCACCCGTTCGTGTTCAGTCGCGGTCACCGGTGGAATCCGGTCGAACACGATCCACCGATGCGGTTGTGCGGCCGCCCAGCGTCCCGAATGGCGCACGGTGCAGACGCTGCGGATTCCTCCTCAGCTCCTGCGGGTGCACGTCCCAGGCGTCCCCGGTCCGTGCGGTGGGAGATCGGTGTGGGTGTGCACTCCGGTCCAGGTCCGCGCCTCTCGGATTGCTCCGACGCCTCGGTCCTGCACCTCGGTGCACCACCGGCTCTCCCGAGCCGCCCGCGTCGCGGTCTCCCGCCACGCGGCCAGATCGCTCCGTGAGAACCAGCATGGTCCCGAGGCGCCGACCCGTCTTCGCCGACTACTACCGTGGAGTCGCCCCCAGGGCATCGTGCCTGCGATATCGGATCCGCATCCTGCGGGTACTGACCCTTCGGTTGCGATCGAGTCGGTGAACTCGATGAGTCATTTGTACGTGACCGCGGTCACACGTGCAAGGGGTTCTGCGCACCAATTTTGCCGGCGCGGTTACCCACACCCTCCTCCACAGCCTCACCTGCGAGAACACCGGTTGTGCACAGGGGTGTGGACAAAAATTGTGGACCGTCCCCCGGTAGCATCGGGGCCGTGTCCTCCTCTCGACGGCTCGTGGTGGCCGGTGCCATCGTCGACGACCTGCGCTCCCCGACCCGGCTGCTCGCCGCCCGGCGCAGCGCGCCGAAGTCGCTGGCCGGCAGCTGGGAGTTCGCCGGCGGGAAGGTGGAGCCCGGTGAGGACGCCGAGGAGGCGCTGCACCGGGAGCTGGCGGAGGAGCTCGGTGTCGAGGTGGAGCTGGGCGAGGAGATCCGGCCCGGCCACGGCGAGGCGTGGCCGATCCTGCACGGGCACTCGATGCGCATCTGGTTCGTGCAGATCGTCGCCGGCGAGCCGGCGCCGTTGGCCGACCACGACCAGCTGCGCTGGCTGCCGGTCGCCGACCTCTACCGGGTGCCGTGGCTGGAGCCGGACCTGCCGATCGTCGACGCGGTCAGCGCACTGCTCGGCGAGGCCGCCTGACCGGGTCCCTGACTGACCGGGTCCACCAGGCCCGAGGCCATCAGCCCTGCGCTGCGCCGGCCTCCTCCTGCATCCGCACCACCAGGTCGGCAGCCACGCTCAGCGCGATGACCGCCGGCTCCTTCCCGGCGATGTCGCCGCGCCCGATCGGTGTGGTGATCGCCGCCAGCTCGCTGCGCTCGTGCCCGTACTCACCGGTGAGCGTGCGGGTGAACCGCGCCCACTTCGCGCTGGAGCCGATCAGCCCGATGCTGCCCAGGTGGTCGGCGCGCAGCGCCGCGTCGCAGATCGCCAGGTCCTCGGCGTGGTCGTGGGTCATCACCAGCACGTGCGTGCCGCGCGGCAGGTCGGCGATCGCCCGTTCCGGGGTGATCGGCTCGTGCCGCACGTGCACCTGCGCCACCGCGTCCGCCAGCACGGCCAACCGGTCCTCGGCGAGCTGCTCGGCCCGCGAGTCCACCAGGGTGAGGTCCACATCGTGCCGGGCGAGGATGCGAGCCAGCTCCAGGCCCACGTGCCCGACCCCGAAGATCGCCACCGCCCCGCTGACCGGGATCGGGTCCAGCAGCACGGTCACCTCACCGCCACAGCACTGCACCCCGAACTGCAGCGGCGCCTTGTCGGACAGCGACACGTGCACCAGCTCGGGGGTGGTCCCGCCGGCGCGCAGCATCTCCCGGGCCGCGTCGATCGCCACCGCTTCCAGGTTGCCGCCACCGATCGTGTCCCAAACCTGGTCGGCGGCCACGACCATCTTCGCCCCGGCGTGGCGCGGCGAGTGCCCCCGCACCTGCGCCACGGTGACCAGCACGCCCGGTGAGCGGCTGCGGCGAAGGTGCGCGAGCGCCGTCATCCATTGCATCGCCTTCCCTACGGATGCTTCGCAGCGTGCCGACCACCAGCAGCAGCAGGGGCGGTGGCCTCCAGCGGGAGCGGTTCGATCACCGCACCGTCCGTGCCGTCAGCACCGGCGGGCCGCCCGTCGTGGTGGCCGTGGCCGTTGCCGTGGCCGTTGCCGTTCCTGCCGGCCACGCCGACGACGGAGCTCGCCAGGGGGACGATCCGCTCGCCGGGGGCGAGGCGCACCACGGCGCCGTCCCCCTCCCGGGCGGCCACGTGCTCGGGGTCGCTCTCGTCCAGGGCGGCCCGGGCCCGCTGCACCGCCCAGTACACCTCCTCCGGGGTGGCGGGCGAGCCGAGCTCCAGGCTGAGCCCCTCCGGCCCGAACGCTGCCGCCGCCTGCCGGAGCGCCTCCCGCACCGAGATCGCCAACGGCAGCGGCGGCTCGCCCACGGCCTTCGAGCCGTACACCGCACCGTGCTCGGTGGCCTCGGTGAGCACCGAGACGTTGAACTCGGTCGGCATCTCGGAGAAGCTCGGCAGCTTGTAGGTGCTCGCCGCCTGGGTGGACAGGCGACCACGGCTCTCCGACTCGGAGGTGTCCCAGCGCAGGTCCTCCAGCGTCAGCCAGCCGGCGCCCTGCACGAACCCACCCTCGATCTGGCCCAGGTCCACCAGCGGGGAGAGCGAGTCGCCGGCGTCGTAGACGATGTCCACCCGGCGGGTGGTGTAGGCGCCGGTGAAGCCGTCCACCTCGACCTCGGCGAGCGCGGCGGCGTGCACGAAGTACTTGTACGGGTGGCCCTGCATCGTCTCGGCGTCCCAGTGCA
>CAZMDO010000207.1:0-4925 GCA_964564445.1 uncultured Ruaniaceae bacterium
ATCGCCGACTCCGACCCGGACTGGATCCTGGTGATGGACCGGGACGCGGCGATCATGGCCGACGACCCGGAGTACACCCCGGCCGCCGAGGTGCTGGAGGACTCCGCTGCGCTCACGAACGTCACCGCGGTGCAGTCCGACCAGATCGTCTACATGCCCGCCGACACCTACACCAACGAGGGCATCCAGACGTACACGGAGTTCTTCAGCTCGCTGGCCGACGCCTTCGAGGCCGCGAGCTGACCGGTCCTGATGACCTCTGCACCAGCTGCGCCGTCACGGCCGGGAACCCGCACGCTCTTCGACTGGAAGCTGCTGGTGGGCATCCTGGCCGTGGCGGCGCTGCTCGTCGGCTCGCTGTTCACCGGCGTCTACGACGTGGTCGGCGCCGAGGACGGTGGCCGGATGTTCGCCATCACCCGGATCCCGCGGACCATCGCCCTGGTGCTGGCCGGTGCGGCGATGTCCATGTGCGGGCTGGTGATGCAGATGCTCACCCAGAACAGGTTCGTCGAACCCACCACCACCGGCACCACCGAGTGGGCGGGCCTGGGGCTGCTGGTGACGATGATCGTCTTCCCCTCGGCGAGCATCCTGACCCGGATGAGCGGAGCGGTGATCGCCGCCTTCCTCGGCACGATGCTGTTCTTCGCGTTCCTGCGGCAGGTGTCGTTGCGGTCCTCGCTGATCGTGCCGATCGTGGGCATCATGCTCGGTGCCGTGGTCGGCTCGGTGTCCACGTTCGTCGCCCTGCAGACCGACATGCTGCAGAACCTGGGCATCTGGTTCGCCGGCAGCTTCACCACCGTGCTGCGCGGGCAGTACGAACCGCTGTGGCTCGTGGCCGTGGTGGGCGTGGTGGTGTTCCTGGTCGCCGACCGGTTCACCGTCGCCGGCCTCGGTGAGGAGATCGCCACCACCGTCGGCGTCAGCTACCAGCGGGTGGTGCTGCTGGGCACCGTGCTGATCGCGCTGGCCACCGGCGTGGTCACCGTGGTCGTCGGCAACCTGCCCTTCCTCGGGCTGATCGTGCCGAACGTGGTCTCCATGGTCCGCGGTGACGACCTGCGCTCCAACCTGCCCTGGGTGTGCCTGCTGGGCATCGCGATCGTCACCGTCTGCGACCTGGTCGGGCGCACGATCATCATGCCCTTCGAGGTCCCGGTCTCCCTGGTCCTCGGGGTGGTCGGGGCCGCGGTGTTCATCGCGTTGATCCTGAGGCAGCGTCGCCATGGCTGAGGTGTCCACCGCCGTGCGCACCAGCCCGGCCCTGCCCGGTCGGGTGCGCACCTCCACCGCGCTCCCGGCCGGGCGCCAGGCCCGCCGCTACTGGTTCGTCCTGGCCGCCCTGGCCGTGCTGGCAGCGGCGTTCGCCACCGGGCTGGTCGTCTGGGACAACCCGATGCCGGTGGGCACCGCGGGGTTCTGGCGGATCGTGGCGCTGCGCGGCAAGAACGTGCTGGTCATGCTCATCGTGGCGTTCTGCCAGGCGATGGCCACGGTCGCGTTCCAGACCGTCACCACGAACCGGATCGTCACCCCCTCGATCCTCGGCTTCGAGTCCCTGTACGTGGCGGTGCAGACCGGAGCGATCTACCTGCTCGGCGCCACCGGGCTGACCATGCTCACCGGTGTGCCACAGTTCATCGGCCAGATCGCGCTCATGGTCGGGCTGGCCGTGGCCCTCTACGGCTGGTTGCTCTCCGGCAAGCACGCGAACCTGCACGTGCTGCTGCTCATCGGCATCATCATCGGCGCGGGTCTGGGGTCGGTGTCCACGTTCCTGCAGCGCCTGCTCACGCCGAGCGAGTTCGACCTGCTCACCGCCCGCCTGTTCGGTTCGATCTCCAGCGCCGACGCCGACTACCTGCCGATCGCGGTACCGCTCGCCGCCGGCGCCGGTCTGCTGCTCTGGCGCCGCGCCCGCCGGCTGAACGTCATGGCCCTCGGCCGGGACGTCACCACCGGGCTCGGGCTGAACCACCGGCGGGAGCTGGTCATCGTGCTCGTGCTGGTCGCGGTGCTGATGGCCACCTCCACCGCCCTGGTCGGACCGATGACGTTCCTCGGCTTCCTGGTCGCCACCCTCGCCTACCAGTTCGCCGACACCCACGACCACCGGTACGTGCTCCCGGTGGCGGTGCTCACCGGGTTCGTGGTGCTGGCCGGCGCCTACTTCGTGATGAAGAACCTGTTCTACGCCCAGGGAGTGGTCTCCATCATCATCGAGCTGGTGGGCGGCATCACCTTCCTGGTCGTCATCGGCAGAAAGGGCCGACTGTGATCACCCTCGACGGCGTACGCAAGGACTACACGAGCGAGGTGCGCATCGGTCCGGTCGACCTGGACATCCCCGCTGGTGGGATCACCGCGCTGATCGGGCCCAACGGCGCGGGCAAGTCCACCCTGCTCACCATGATCGGGCGGCTCCTCGGCCTGGACGCCGGCACGATCGAGATCGCCGGGTACGACGTGGCCCGGACCCGCTCCAAGGACCTCGCCAAGGTGGTCTCCGTGCTGCGCCAGGAGAACCACTTCATCACCCGGCTGACCGTGCGCCAGCTGGTCGCCTTCGGCCGCTTCCCGCACTCCAAGGGCCGGCTCACCGCGGTGGACGAGGAGATGGTCAGCCAGGCCATCGACTTCTTCGAGCTCGCCGACCTGGAGGGCCGGTACCTGGACGAGCTCTCCGGCGGCCAGCGGCAGCGCGCGTACGTGGCGATGGTGCTCTGCCAGGACACCGAGTTCGTGCTGCTGGACGAACCGCTGAACAACCTGGACATGCGCCACAGCGTGCAGATGATGAAGCACCTGCACCGGGCGGCAGCCGAGCTCGGCCGCACCATCGTCATCGTGCTGCACGACGTGAACTTCGCCAGCCACTACGCGGACTACATCTGCGCGGTCAAGGACGGCACCGTCGTCGAGTTCGGCCCGTGCGAGGAGGTGATGACCGCACCGGTGCTCACCGAGGTGTTCAACACCCCCGTGCAGGTCATCGAGGGGCCGAACGGGCCGCTGGCGGTCTACTACTGACCAGCGACCGGCTAGCGTGGGGGCCACGCCCACCGGGAGGAGAAGCCCCATGACCACCATCTTCAGCCGCATCATCGCCGGAGAGATCCCGGGCCGGTTCGTCTGGTCCGACGAGCGGTGCGTGGCGTTCCTGACCATCGAACCGCTGCAGCCCGGGCACGTGCTGGTGGTCCCCCGGGACGAGATCGGCCACTGGGTGGATCTGCCCGCCGACCTCGCCGGCCACCTGTTCGCCGTCGCCCAGACCATCGGCACCGCGCAGCAGCAGGCCTTCGACCCGGCCCGCATCGGCCTGCTCATCCAGGGGTATGAGGTGCCGCACGCACACGTGCACGTCTGGCCCAGCCGCTCCTCGGCCGACTTCGACCTCGGCGCCACCCGGCCGGCACCGGCCGAGGAGCTGGACCGCGCCGCCGAGACCCTCCGGGAGGCGCTGCGCGCAGCCGGCCACGGCGCCCAGGTGCCCACCGGCTGAGGCGAGCGCCGCTGACCACGGCGAGCTCCGCCGTCGACCTCTATGCTTCGGGCATGGCCACGATCATCGTCCTCACCGAGGAAGCCCTGCGCGCCGACGACATCACCCGGATCCGCGGCCTGCACCCGGAGGCCACCTTCCACGTGCTGGTGCCGGCGGACACCTCGAGGAACCTGGTCTCGGACTTCATCAACCACCTGTCCCTGTTCGAGCTGCGCGAGGCGTGGGAGTCCCTCACCCACCAGGTGCGTCCGGACGAGGCCAAGCAGGAGGCCGACGAGGCGCTGCGGCTGTCCCTGGAACGGCTGCGCGAGGCCGGGGCGGCGGCGGACGGGCACGTGGTCGCCGACGACCCGCTGCCGGCGGTCACCCAGGCGGTGAACAACCTGCGCGCCGACGAGCTGGTGGTGGTCACCCGACCGCACGCGGTGGAGGACACCTTCCATGCCGACTGGGCGTCCAAGGCCCGTGAGGAGCTCGGCCTGCCGGTGCTGCACCTGTACGCGGGCACCAACCGGCTCGGTTGACCGGGCGGCGTCCTCAGCGCGGCAGCACCGGCGCCTGCAGCAGCACCCCACCGGTGGGCGTGACCACCTGGCGGTAGATCCCGCTGGTGCGCAGCTGCTGCTCCGCCACCTGTGCGTCGATCGCGATCCAGGCGTCGCCCACGTCCGCCGGGGGCTCGGCGAAGCTGACCGTGACCCCGTGCTGCTCGGCGGGCACGTCGAGCACCTCCAGCCCCGGGGTCGTCTCGATGCCGGGGTGCCCGGCGCTCACCTCGATCCGCTCCTCGGAGCGGCCGTCGTAGAGGAGCACCAGGTCGACGGCGGAGTTCACCGTGGCGGGCACCAGGTCCCGGAGCGTAGCGAGCAGGGTGGTCACGGCCGGGCCGATCTCCGACTCGTCCAGCACGCTGGTCCGCACCGCGGTCAGGTGCAGAGCGGGCAGGGCGCCCAGCTCGAGGGTGCTGCTGATCATCTCGTGTCCCTTCTGGTAGGCCAGCAGGCGGCTGCGCACCTGGGCCAGGCTGGTCGAGGCATCGTCGATCTGGGCCACCAGCTCCCGTTCCCGCTCCTGGAGCAGGTGCACCAGCCGGTCCTGGGTCAGGCCGGCGTCCAGCAGGGCGCCGATCGACTCCAGGGAGAACCCGAGCGCCCGGAGCGCGGCGACCGCACGTACCCGGCCGACCTGGCTGGGCGCATACCGGCGGTACCCGGTGCGGTGGTCCACCTGCGCGGGGGTGAGCAGGCCGAGCTGCTCCCAGTGCCGCAGCATCCGGCGGGTGGTGCCGGTGCTGCGGGCGATCTCTCCGATGCTCAACATGACGGTGCCCATCCGATCGTCTGACACGGTGTGAAGGTCAACTCTTCCGCCCACACCCCGGGTCGTCATGCTCAGCGTGCGCCAGGGCGCA
>CAZMDO010000208.1:0-4857 GCA_964564445.1 uncultured Ruaniaceae bacterium
CGGCGGGCGCTGACGGTTCGGCGGGCGGTCCGGCGCTGGTCTGCGCCGCACTCCCCTCTCCACGGGTGCTCTCTTCTCCCGGGGCGCTCTCCTCGGCCGGGGCCTGGGCGAGCAGCTCGGTGAGTGCGCGCACGGACAGGCGCCGGAAAGTGCGCCGGGGCCGGGTGCGGTCCAGGACGGCCGCCTCCAGGCTGCTGGTCTCGATCGTGCGGGCGTTCTCGCCGGTGCCGCCGAGCACGCGGACGGCCAGGCTGAGCACCTCCGGCAGGCTCATCCCCGGTGCCCACTGCGCACGCACCCGCTCGGCGAGCTGGTCGGCGGCACCGCCCATCACCACGAACCCGGGCTCGTCGGCCACCGACCCGTCGTAGGCGAGCCGGTAGAGCTGGTCGGTGGCCTGGTCCGCACCCACCTCGGCGACGGCGAGCTCGACCTCCAGCGGCTTGGACTCGGTGGTGAACACCGCCCCGAGGGTCTGGGCGTAGGCGTTCGCCAGGCCGCGGGCGTTGACGTCCTCCCGGTCGTAGGAGTAGCCGCGCAGGTCCGCGTACCGGACGCCGGCCACCCTCAGGTTCTCGAACTCGTTGTACTTGCCCACGGCGGCGAAACCGATGCGGTCGTAGATCTCGCTGATCTTGTGCAGCGCCCCCGAGGGGTTCTCGGTGACGAAGGCGATGCCCTCGTCGTAGCCGAGCACCACCACGGACCGGCCCCGGGCGATGCCCTTGCGGGCGAAGTCCGCCCGGTCCTTCATCAGCTGCTCGGGCGAGACGTAGAACGGCTGGGTCATGCCTCTCGGCTCCTCTCCGGCAGCGCGTCGATCTCGGCGGTCAGCGCCGCCAGGCGGTCGTCACCGATGCGTTCGTGGCCGGTGGCGTCGACCCGCACCACGATCGGGTAGATGCCGCGGCGGGCGTCCGGGCCGCCGGTGGCGGAGTCGTCGTCGGCGGCGTCCATCAGCGCGTGCAGCGCCACCCGGACGGCGCCCTCGGGGTCCAGGCCCGGGTGCCAGACCTTCTTCAGCGACCCCTTGGCGTAGACCGCTCCGGAGCCGATGGCATGGAAGTCGTGCTCGTCATATCGGCCTCCCACCACGTCGTAGGAGAAGATCCGACCGGTGTCCTCGCGCTGGTCGTAGCCGCCGAACAGGGGCAGCGCGACCAGGCCCTGCAGCGCCATCGGCAGGTTGCCGCGGACCATCGAGCCGAGCCGGTTCGCCTTGCCCTGCAGGGAGAGCAGCGTGCCCTCGATCTTCTCGTAGTGCTCCAGCTCCAGCTGGAACAGGCGCACCAGCTCCACGGCGATCCCGGCGGTGCCGGCGATGCCGATCACGGAGTAGGAGTCGGCGGCGAACACCTTCTCGATCTGCCGGTGGGCGATCGCCGACCCTGCGGTGGCACGGCGGTCGCCGGCCATCACCATGCCGCCGGCATAGGTCAGCGCGACGATCGTGGTGGCGTGCGGCACGCTGACCGGGGACTGCGGGGCGGGTCCCGCACCGGGCAGCAGCTCCGGGGCGTGGGAGCGGAGGAAGTCCACGAACGAGGAGCTGCCCGGTCGGGTGAACGCCGCGGGCAACCGGTCCGGGTGGCGGGCGTCCGGTGCGGTCATTGGCCGCCCTTCTGCACGAAGCCGCGCACGAAGCTCTCCGCGTTCGTCTCCAGCACGTCGTCGATCTCGTCCAGCAGGGAGTCCACGTCGGAGCTCTGCGCCTGGGGCGCGGCGGGCGGCGGCGGTGCCGGGTCGTCCTCCGGACTGCGGTCGTGGGGGCGCTGCTCGAACTGTCTCGGCGACATGTGTCCTCCTCCTGCGCTGGTACCTGCTTCGATCCTACGGCGTCCGGGCGCGGTCGCAGGTGCCAACACCGGGGCCTCAGGCCGGTGGCCGGGGCGGTGCGACCAGCTCGGCGAGCAGTGCTCCGGCGTCGGCGCTGCGGTCCAGCAGCTCGCCCACGTGCGCCCGGGTGCCACGGAGCGGGTCGGGGGTGGGCACTCGTTGCAGGCTGTCCGCCTCGGGTACGTCGAAGACGACCGCGTCCCAGTTGGCGGCGGCCACCTGGCGGCCGTAGCGGCGGATCGCCTCGCCGCGGAAGTAGGCGCGGGTGTCCGTGGGGGCGTGGGCGAGGGCGTGCTCCACCTGCTCGCGGGTGACCAGGGTCTCCACCGCGCCGGAGTCCTCCAGGCGCGCGTAGATGCTCTTCTCCGGCCGCAGGTCCGACCACTGCAGGTCCAGTGCTGCCAGCCGCGGGGAGTCCCAGTCCACACCGTGCCGGCGGCGCATCCCCTCCAGCACCCGGAGCTTGGCGACCCACTCCACCTCGCGCGCAGCGGAGGCCACGTCGGTACCGAGCCGGTCGAGCACGTCGGACCACCGGGTGAGCAGCTCGGTGGTCTCCGGGTCGCTCTGGCCGGCGGCGGCGACCTCTCGGGTGAGGATGTCGCAGTAGGCGCGCTGGATCTCCAGGGCGGTCATCGTGCGCCCGTCGTCCAGGTCCAGCCGCGCGGTGAGGCTGAGGTCGCGGCTGACCTCGTGCGCGGCAGCCACCGGGTCGGCGAGCCGGAGCGCACCGAGCTCGAGCGCGGCCTGGCCCTGCTCGAGCAGCCAGAGCAGCATCGCGGTGGTGCCGAGCTTGAGGTAGGTGGAGACGTGCAGCAGGTTCGCGTCCCCGACGATCACGTGCAGGCGGCGGTACCGGGCGGCCTCGGCGTGCGGTTCGTCCCGGGTGTTGATGATCGGGCGGCGCAGGGTGGTCTCCAGGCCGACCTCGGCCTCGATGTAGTCGGCACGCTGGGAGATCTGGAACCCGGGGTCCTCACCGCGCTGGCCCAGGCCCACCCGACCGGCGCCGCAGAAGATCGGTCGGGTGACCAGGAACGGGGTGAGCACGGTGATGATCTCGTCGAACGGGACGGCCCGGTCCACCAGGTAGTTCTCGTGCGTGCCGTAGCTGGCGCCCTTGCCGTCGGTGTTGTTCTTGTACGGGACCACCTCGGGCATGCCGGGCAGCTGGGCGAGCAGCCGGGAGGAGCGCAGCAGCACCTCGTCGCCGGCGCGGTCCCAGAGCACGCCGTCGCGCGGGTTGGTGACCTCCGGTCCGGAGTACTCCGGGTGGGCGTGGTCCACGTAGTAGCGGGCGCCGCTGGGCAGGATGACGTTGGCGACGGTGCTCGGTTCCGGCTGTGGCGCCGGCCGGCGGCGGGTGGTGATCCGGTGCGGGTCGCCGTCCGGGGCGGGTGACAGCGGGTCGTCGGTGAGCATGCTCGGGTCGGCCTTGGCCCGGTCCAGGCGCCAGCCGCGGGCATCGCAGAGGGGGTCCTCGTCCTGGTAGTCCCACTTCGCCCGGGAGGAACCGCCGAGCCCGTCGGTGGCGTAGGCGGTGACCAGCTGGGCAGACATCAGCATCGGGTTGGCGTTCGGCAGCCCGACGCCGAGGATCCCGTACTCGGTCTCGATGCCCATCACCCGTCGCACGCTCATGGCCCCACCCTAGGCCGCTCCCCGCTCCGCGACCCGGCCCACCCCGCTCCGCGCACCCGCCCGCGCACCCTCCCCCGCACCCTCCCGCCCCACCCCTCCCAGTTGAATCGATCCATTCGGCAGCTGGCCCGATGGCTCGTGCTCTGCGGTCACGAGCGAGCGCGCCCGCTGCCGAGCCCCTCCCGGGACGCGCGCGCCGAACCCGCCCGCAGAGCCCGCCCGCTGCTGAGCCCGTCCCCGGGGCCTGCCCCGAACGCGCGCGCCGAACCCGCCCGCCGCTGCCGACCCCGCCCGGGGCGGCGAGCCCACTGCCTGGGGCGACCACCGACCGGCGGTGACACGTTGTCCACAACCCGCCCTACGCCGTCGCCCGTGGCCGGCCGGACCGCGCGATGCTGCCCGACATGGACGAGAGAACAGCAGGAGCGATGGTCTATCTGAGCACCGACCTGGACCGGGCGAGCCTGGAGCGGGCCGTGCGGGCCGGAACGCTCGAACGCATCCGACGCGGCGCCTACGCACACCGGATCGACGCCAAGGACCGCCACGCCCGCCAACGCATCCGCGCGAGACAGCAGATGACCGCGGTCGCCCGCCAGCTGCCCGGACCGCTCTGGTTCAGCCACAGCAGCGCCGCGATCCTGTACGACCTG
This sequence comes from uncultured Ruaniaceae bacterium, assembly GCA_964564445.1. Lineage (GTDB taxonomy): Bacteria > Actinomycetota > Actinomycetes > Actinomycetales > Beutenbergiaceae > Ruania. The sequence continues at coordinate 4,131 of CAZMDO010000208.1, forward strand.
CCGTTGCTGCACCTGCCCAGGACCACGCACCTGACCCAGGCCCAGCGTGCGTCCGGTCGCTCGGACCCGACGATCTCGCGGCACAGCAGGCCGCTGCCGGCCGCCGAGACCACGGTCGTGGACCGGCTGCCGGCGACGTCGCTGGTCCGCACCGCCCTCGACTGTGCGATGACACTGCCCGACCTGGACGCACTGACCGTGCTCGACCGCGCCGTCGCGGTGCCCGGTGTGGCCGCCCGGCTCGAGGAGCTGCTGGCCGTCGGGCGCGGCAGCAGCGGGACCGCACGGGCGCGGTGGTGCCTGGACCACGCCGATCCGCTCGCCGAGTCCGCCGGCGAGACCGCCACCCGGTTCGCGCTGCTGCGCGCGGGCCTGCGGGTGCCTGCGCTGCAGATCCCTGTGCAGACGCGGCGCGGGCGCTACCGGATCGACCTGGGCTGGCCCGACCTGAAGATCGGCATCGAGTTCGACGGCAAGATCAAGTACACCCGGATGGCCGACGGCGACCCGGCCGAGATCGTGTTCGCGGAGAAGCGGCGGCAGGACGACCTGGAGCGTGCCGGCTGGGTGATCATCCGGGTGGTGTGGGCCGATCTGCACCGTCCCGAGGCCTTCCTCGCCGAGGTGCACCGCCGGCTCGCCGAGCGCTGCCGCACCTCGTTCGTCGCCTGAGCCCGCCCCGCCGCACCAGCCCGTTCGGCACCTGGACCGTGGACTCGTGCCCCCG
>CAZMDO010000209.1:0-4849 GCA_964564445.1 uncultured Ruaniaceae bacterium
CGCAGCCGGTACCGGTATGCTGGCATACATGAAGCGAACGACCGTCAAGATCCCCGAAGCGTTGGATGCACGGCTGCGCCATGAGGCCGAGCGACGGCAGGTCACCATCTCCGAGATCAGTCGTGAGGCGCTTGAGGCCTACCTCGACATGCAGCGCGGGCCTCGCCGCCTGGGGGCCGCAGCGGCCGGCCGCAGCGGACGCGCGGACATCTCCGAACGGATCGAAGAGATCCTCGCTGAAGAGGTGCCCCGATAGCCGCCGTGCTGGTCGATGCCGGGCCGCTGTATGCCTACGTCGACGCCGACGACGCCCACCACCGTTCGTGCTTAGACCTTCTCCAGAACCACCCGGGCCCGCTGATCGTGCCCACGCTGGTCATCACCGAGGTGGCCTACCTGATCAGCACCCGACTGGGTACGGGCCCAGAGGTGCGCTTCCTCGGAGATCTTGCGGCTGGCGCTTTCACCGTGGAGCCGGTCGCGGCGGGCGACTGGCTCCGCATCGCCGAGCTCGTGGCCCGCTACCGCGACTTGCCCCTCGGAACGGTCGACGCTTCGGTCATCGCCGCAGCCGAGCGCCTGGGCCTGGGTGAAGTCGCTACCGTCGACCGACGCCACTTCAGTGTGGTGCGCCCGAGCCACGTCGAGGCGTTCACGCTGCTTCCTTGACCGCACACACCGACGCATGAAGCGACAGCGGTGCGGTCAGGTCGACCGTCAGCGAGGCAGCCGAGGGGTTGACCACGAGCAGCACCAGCGGGTCGGCACCCTTGACCACGAGCGTCAGTTCTACGCACTGTAGACAACTGGGGCCACGCGACCTAATGTTGTCTACACCATGTAGAACAACATGGGCCCGGTGACCCGACAGCAGACGGGAGGCTCCGCCGTCATGAGCAGCACCGAGAAGCCCGGGAGCGAGAGCACCAGCTACCGCACCGAGCTCACCCAGGGCGAGGACCGCATCACCTACGGCGAGTGGGCCGGCGGCATCCCGCCACGGCACGCCATCGCACCGCGGCTGCGGATCGGTGCCGACCGCTGGTTCAACATCCTCTGGCTGCTGCCGATCGGGTTCGTGCTGGCCCTGGTCGGGGTGGCGCTGGCGCAGTGGCTGCGCACCCTGCCGGCGGTGCAGGACTTCATCGCCGCCTACCCCGGCACCGCGATCACCCCGGAGGCCGAGGCCCGCGCCGGCATCCCCTGGTGGGTGAACCTGCAGCACTTCGTGAACATCCTGTTCATGCTGTTCATCATCCGGTCCGGCTGGCAGATCCTGGTGGACCATCCCCGGCTGTACTGGAGCCGGCACTCCCGCCCGGGTGCGGAGTGGGTGCGCCTGGCGCCGAAGTCCCCGGACGACCCGCTGTGGACCGCGAAGCAGGACTGCGTGGACCTGCCCAAGCACGTCGGGCTGCCCGGTCTGCGGCACACGATCGGGCTGGCCCGCTGGTGGCACCTGATCATGGACCTGGGCTGGTTGGTCAACGGGATCGTGTTCTACGTGCTGATCTTCGCCACCGGGCACTGGCACCGGCTCGTGCCGACCAGCTGGGACGTGTTTCCGCACGCGCTCTCGACGGCGATCCAGTACCTCTCCCTGGACCTTCCCGCCGAGCACGGCTGGGTGGCGTACAACGGTCTGCAGCTGCTCACCTACTTCATCACCGTGTTCGTGGCCGCACCGCTGGCGATGATCACCGGGCTGGGCATGTCCCCGGCGCTGTCCACCCGGCTGGGCAGGATCAGCAAGCACTTCTCCATCCAGCTCGCCCGGTCCCTGCACGCCCTGGTGATGGTGTGGTTCGTGGTGTTCATCGTGATGCACGTGACGATGGTGCTGATCACCGCGGCCGTGCCGAACCTGAACATGATGTTCGCCGCCCGGGACTCCGACGGCCCGCTCGGGGTGGTCATCTTCGGTGTGGCGCTGGCGATCATCATCGCGGCGTGGTTGTGGGCCAGCCCGTTTACGATCCGGCACCCGCGGTTCATCCAGCGCGCCGGGGACGTGGTGGTCGGCCCGATCCAGCGGCGGCTGGAGAGGCTGCGGGTCAAGCCCGGCACGTACGCGGAGAAGGACATCTCTGAGTATTTCTGGCACAACGGCCGGTATCCGGAGTCGGCGGAGTACACCGAGCTGATGGCCGGCGACTTCGTCGACTACCGGCTGCGCGTGAACGGCCTGGTGGACCACCCGGTGGAGCTCAGCCTGGCGGACCTGCACGCGCTGCCCCGCCACGAGCAGATCACCCAGCACTACTGCATCCAGGGCTGGTCGGCGATCGCGAAGTGGGGCGGGGTGTCGATGCGCACCATCGTGGACCTGGTGCAGCCGCGGCCGGAGGCGAAGTGGGTGCTCTTCTACTCCATCGCCGAGGGGTCCGACGGCGGCATCTACTACGACGCCCAGCCGATCGAGCAGATGAGCTCGGAGCTGACCATGCTCGCCTACGAGATGAACGACGAGCCGCTCAGCTACGGCCACGGCGCCCCGCTGCGGCTGCGCAACGAGCTGCAACTGGGGTTCAAGCACGTGAAGTGGCTCAAGGGCGTGGAGTTCGTGGCGCACTTCAGCGAGGTCGGCAGCGGCACCGGCGGGTACAACAACGACCACGAGTACTTCGGCTACAGCCAGACGATCTGAGCCGCGCGGGCCCGGCAGTACCGGCACCCGCCCCTCCTGACCGAGGTAATTTCCTCCGCTTGAGGCACTACTGTGCTACCTCACACGGAGGAAAGTGCCTCCGTAGTGGGTGGATGTGCGCCTGCGGCGTCGCGCCCGCGCGCAGCCCTTCGCCGCGCACCCCTCTCCCCCACATCCCTCGCCCCACGGAGGCACTTTCGTACCAATGAGGTAGCACAGTCCTCCCTCATTGGTACGAATGTGCCTCGCACGGTGAAACGGCGGCGCGAGGCGGGGGCGCATGCGGGGTCAGGGCCCGCGGGTTCGGGGCCCGCGGGTTCGGTGCGCGCGGGACCGGGCCCGTGCGGGTTCGGTGCCCGCAGGGTCAGTGCCGCGCCAGGATCGCCTGCAGGTCGGTGCCCCGCGGCAGCACCCCGTACAGGCGGCCCCGGTCCGCACCGAGCCGGGCCGCCACGAACGCCTCGGCCACCGGCGACGGCGCATGCCGCAGCAGCAGGGACGCCTGCAACGCCACAGCGAGGTCCTCGACCAGGCGACGGGCGCTCGCCCCGGAGGCTGCGCCGTCATCGGCCGCAGCGAGCTCGGTGAGCAGGGCTCGGGTGCGCGACCAGTGCGCATCCAGGACCGGGTGCGCCCCGGCCGCCAGCTCCACCTCGGCGGCGAACGCTTCCGCGCTGTCGGGCTCGCGGGCCCGCGCGCGCAGCACGTCCAGCGCGATCACGTTCCCGGACCCCTCCCAGATCGCCATCACCGGCTGCTCGCGGTAGCGGCGGGCCAGCGGGAAGTCCTCGGTGTACCCGTTGCCGCCGAGGCACTCCAGCGCCTCATAGGCGTGCTCCGGGCCGCGTTTGGTCACCCAGTACTTCCCGACGGCGGTCGCCAGGCGCCGTAGCGAACGCTCCTGGGCATCGGCATCCTCGTCGTGGGCGCGGGCGAGCCGTAGCGCCAGTGCGGTCGCGGCCTCGGACTCCAGGGCCAGGTCGGCGAGCACGGCGGTCATCGCGGGCTGGTCGACCAGCAGCGCCCCGAACGCGCGCCGGTGCCGGGTGTGCCAGAGCGCCTCGGCCACCGCCTGGCGCATCCCGGCCGCGGCGCCGAGCACGTTGTCCAGCCGGGTGCGCACCACCATCTCGATGATCGCGCGCACCCCGCGCCCCTCCTGGCCGACCAGGTGCCCCACCGTGCCGTCCAGCTCCACCTCCGCCGAGGCGTTCGACCGGTTGCCGAGCTTGTCCTTGAGGCGCTGGATGCGGAAGGTGTTCCGGGTGCCGTCGGGCAGCACGCGCGGCACCAGGAAGCAGCTCAGCCCGCCGGGGGCCTGGGCGAGCATCAGGAAAGCGTCCGACATCGGCGCGGAGCAGAACCACTTGTGCCCACGCAGCCGCCAGGTGCCGTCCCGCGCGTCGGTGGCGGTGGTGGTGTTCGCGCGCACGTCGGAGCCGCCCTGCTTCTCGGTCATGCCCATGCCGAGCAGGGCCGACGGCTTGCCGGCGCGCAGCGCGGGGTCGTAGCCGCGGTGCAGGAGCCGCGGGAGCCACTGGTCGGCCAGATCGGGCTGGTGGCGCAGGGTGGGCACGGCGGCATGGGTCATCGAGACCGGGCAGGCGTGGCCGGGCTCCACCTGGGCGAAGAGCATGAACTGGGCGGCGCGGGCGACGTTCGCGCCTGGGCGCGGGTCGGCCCAGGCGGCGCTGTGCGCACCGGCAGCCAGGGCATCGGCGAGGATGCGGTGGTAGCCCGGGTGGTAGGCGACCTCGTCGATGCGGTGGCCATAGGGGTCGTGGGTGTGCAGCTGCGGCGGGTGGACGTGGGCGAGGCGCGCGTCCCGCTGGAACTGCGCGGTGCCGACCAGGCGGCCGGTGGCCTGCAGCTCCGGCAGCGCCCAGTCCGCCTGGTGGCGCCGGATGCCCTCGAGCAGCGGGGTGTTCGCGGCCAGCTCGTCCACGTCGGTGCGCGGCGGCGGCTGGTTGGTCACGTCGTGGGTGCTCACCGGTGCCTCCTCGCTCGGTGCTCGCAGGCTATCGCGCGCGGCGCGGCGCGGCGCGGAGGCGCGCCCCTCTGCGGAGGCAACTTCGTGACACCGAGGCACTCCTTTCGTACCTCAGTGTCACAAAAGTGCCTCCGTACGGCGGGTGCGGGCGGGCCCCGCGTCAGAGCAGTTCGGCGCTGTCCAGGATCCCGCGCAGCACCGGCACGAGGGTG